>CALCML010000076.1 GCA_937967765.1 uncultured Carnobacterium sp. | reverse complement strand
ACGGCGGCAGCACCTTACCAGAAACCATGAGCATGGGAACGAATTAGGGGAGAGTAAATGTTGAAGGAGATAATCACCAGTATTAGCTGGTGATTATTTTTTTATTTATGTTGCTGTAGTTTTCATGTACAATAAAACTACAATAAGGGAGATAAGTGTATGGGACAAGAACTGTTTAATTATGATAATACAAATTTAGAAGAGGTTATTCAGTATTCTGAAAAAATCCTCAACCGAAAATTCTCAGATATTTTAAAAGAATATGATGAGGCGGAGTATAAGACATACGACGATTTTCAAAATCAAGAAGCCAATGAGTATGAGAAAAAAGAGATTAAGCCATCTTCAAAGGGGCAGTATGGGAACTATATAGAACAGTATTTCTTTGGTTATCATCCTAATAGTAATGCTGCAGCTGACTTTGAAGAAATTGGAGTAGAGCTTAAGGTGACTCCATTCAAAGTCAATAAGAATGGGACTATTTCCGCAAAAGAAAGATTAGTCTTAACGATTATTAATTATTTCGAAGAGAATCTAGATGATTTCTATCAATCTCATTTGTGGAAAAAGTGCTCAAAAATGCTTTTATTGTTTTATAATGGTTTGATTCCGGAACAAACGCTTTATGATTATATGATTGAAAAAGTGTTCCTATTTGAATGGTTCGAGGAAGATATGAATGTCATTTTAGATGACTATGCTCGAATCACTCAGAAAATTAAAGAGGGACGAGCTCACGAATTATCAGAATCGGATGGGAACTATTTATCCACTTGTACAAAAGGAGCCGGTAAAGGGAAAGACTGGAAAAAACAACCGTTTAGTGATGTGATGGCGAAACAACGAGCGTGGGAATTAAAGTCTAGTTACATGACGTATTTAATTAATCACAAAATCTTTGCTAGTCATGAACAAGAGAGTGTCTTAGCCACTGCAAAAGGTACGAAGAAAACTTTTACTCAACTTATTGAAGAAAAGATTTTGAAGTATAAAGGATGGAAAGCGGAAGACTTATATGATGCGTTTGATGTTCCTGTACGTTCCAAATCTAAAAATAGTTTACTCATCAGAAAAATGATTGGACTGACTGGAGACCTTGAAAATACACAAGAGTTTCAAAAAGCAAATATGAATCTGAGAGTCATTCGAGTAAATAAGGATGACCTTCCTAAAGAAGACTCTCCGTTTAAGGTGTATGATTTTATTGAGTTAGCACAAAATGATAATTGGGAAGAGTCTCATGTTTTCCAAGAAATTTGTGATAAACGTTATATGTTTGTCGTATTTAAGGAAGAAGCTCCCGGAGAATATGTTTTAGATCAAGTGAAGTTCTGGGGATTCCCTGAACGATTATTAGATGAAGCACAACGCGTATGGAACGAAACACGTAGAATTATTAATGACGGGGTACAGTTAACGCAGTCGGATAAGGGAGTATCGACTAATTTCCCGCAGAGTCAAGCGAATCCATTCTTATTTACAAAAATTCATGCTTCAAATTCTTATTACGAGATTGAAAAAGATGTCTTTGTCGGAAAAGGGAAGCTCTCAGATACGAATCCATTGCCCGATGGACGAAGAATTACGAAGCATTCATTCTGGATGCCTAAGAAGTTCTTACAAGAAATTTTACGTGGTGAGTGGGATTAGCAAATCAGTTGATCAAATATTGAATTCATGATATAGTAATAGAGAAATTTTGGATGAAAATGAAAGAGGTAATCATGTCAAATCTTAAAGTATTCTCAATGTTTGATGGCGTTGGGGGATTTATCGTTGGGCTCGATGAGGCTAACAAAAAATTAAATAAAAAATTTTTCCAAGTGACTGATACGAACCAATTTGAACCTAGTCGAAAAGCGCAAGATGCGTTTGAAGTTGGAGTATACAACTACCCAAAAATCAATCATAGTAATGAAGACATCATGCAAGTTTCATCAGAGTATTTCGATGAAATGAAGGCAAATGGTGTGAATATGATTGTTGGCGGGTTTCCATGTCAAGATTACTCAGTAGCGCGCAGTAAAAAGCACGAAATGGGTATCGAAGGTAAAAAAGGAGTTCTTTTCTGGGAGATTATTCGAGCAGTGAATCATATCAAACCAGAATATCTTATTCTTGAAAATGTGGATCGACTATTGAAATCACCGTCTAAACAACGTGGACGTGATTTTGCGATTATGCTCGGAGCGTTCAATCAATTGGGGTATACCGTTGAATGGCGTGTAATTAATGCGGCAGATTACGGAGCACCTCAAAGACGTCGTCGCGTGTTCTTCTTTATTTATAAAAACGACTCAGCTTTCGACAAAAAACATGGCATTAAAGATTTATCACCAGAATCATTCGAGTCGTATATTTATAAAAAAGGTCTTTTTGCAAAGCAGTTTCCTGTTGAAAAAAGTGCGAATAAGAATCGTGTCTATACAGAAAAACTTAGTGAGCTAGATGCGCATTCTGAAGAGTATATTGTGGATATTTCGAATAACTTTACTGGAAAAGTTTGGAACACAGGTTTGATGAAAGATGGTATTTATTACACTATTGATACAACTCCTGTACTCGAAAAAGCAATGACTTTAGGAGAAGTAGTTCAAAAAGCTAAAGAGTATTATGTTGAAAAACATGGTGAGGAAGCTTATCAAGAATATATTCAAAACTATGTGATTCAGGACGAAGATAAGATTAAGAAATTCAAATACTTGCGTGGACCAAAGAAGATTGAACGTACTACAGAAGAAGGATTTACTTATATCTTCTCTGAAGGTGGAATGAGCGAAACAGATGACCTCTCATTACCAGGACGTACAATGCTTACAAGTGAAGGTAGTGTGAACCGTTCAACGCACTTCTTAAAAGAAGGCAATCAGTTCCGACTATTAACTCCAAACGAAGCAGAGTTATTACAATGTTTTCCTTGTGATTGGACAAAATACAAGAAACTATCTGACGGGACAGTGAGCGAAGTGAACGATCGTATGCGTTATTTCTTTATGGGGAATGCGCTAGTTACGTCCATTGTGGAACGTATCGGTATCGGAATGGCAAAAATGATTTAATCCCAAATAATTATTTAGACTTACGAAGGAACAAGTATCCTTTGTAAGTCTTTTTTTTAGCAAAATAGTACTAGAAAAAAGCAAAATGTAACATATAAGTTACGTAACTTATATGTTACATTTAGGTCATAAGGAGGTAATAGGTATGGGTAAGAAATATAGGGTTGATAAAAAGAAAGTGGATCGTTTAGAGACGCTTGAATACAGCGAGATGATTAAATTGGCAGCAGTCTATAAAATCTTAGAAGATGAAGGCGTGACGCCAGAATTGCTCGAAAAATGGGGATGCTATTATAAAGGGAAACATTGTTTGAAAATACCTGTATCAAGGACTAAAGAAGGGGTGGATGGTAGTGACTTCTTATTTAACAAGAAAGTTCATGAAGTTCTCATCGATTTACCCTAATTTCGAAGAAGACTTACTTAGAGAAGTTTCTCTTCTAAAAGTAGCGCTGAGAACGATTCAATTACGGGTAAATCATCAATTAACACAGGAAGAATTTGCTGAGAAGTTAGATGTAAAGAGAGCCTATTTAGCAAGATTAGAAGCAGGACATCATAATCCAACTATTATGACGCTTGTGGAATTAGCTCGACAAAATGGATATGAGATTGAGATTAAGCTGAAAGAGAAGACATTTTAGTTAATAACTCTATTAAATCCATAATATCCAGATTTATAAGATTCTTAGTTCAACATGCCTAAAACTCAACATTCACTGTGATAAGTGGATTTTGAGTTTTTTATTTTATAGTTGAAGCAGCCCCCTTATCTTCTTTTTTTGCGCTAAAAGTGGTAGAATGGGTGAAAACCCTTGAAGGAGGAATTTTATGACAAAGAATTTTAAAGGGTACTCTTTAGTTGAAAAAAGAGACTTACCAGATATTCGTTCTGTAGGTTATTTGTACAAACATGATAAGACTGGCGCAGAGGTCTTATACCTTGAGAATGAAGACGATAATAAGGCGTTCAATATTGCGTTCCGTACGCCACCGTATAATGATAACGGGATTGCGCATATTATCGAGCACTCTGTGTTAAATGGTTCGAAGAAATATCCATCCAAAGAGCCATTCGTAGAATTATTAAAAGGTTCACTGAATACATTCTTAAATGCGATGACTTATTCGGATAAGACGGTTTATCCCGTATCGTCTCGTAACCAAAAAGACTTCAACAACTTGATGTCTGTGTACTTAGATGCGGTATTCTATCCAAACTTCAAGCACGATCCACAAATCTTGATGCAAGAAGGATGGCACTATCACCTTGAAAACGCTGAGGATGAATTGATTTATAAAGGTGTAGTGTATAACGAAATGCGTGGGGCATTCTCACAAGCGGACTCTGAATTATACCGTCTGTTTGAACCAACGTTATTCCCAGATACGGTCTACAAACATATTTCTGGTGGGATGCCTGCTGCGATTCCTTCGTTAACGCAAGAAGAGTTTGTGGCGTTCCATGACAAGTACTATCACCCAAGCAATGCGCGTGTGACGCTTTACGGAAATTTAGACTTAGACACAGCGTTCGCGCAATTAACAGAGTACTTCGATGCGTTTGAAGCAAAAGACTACGCATTCGAGTCTGTGGAACAAGAGCCGTTCGAAGCGCGTCGCGAATTAGAAGCGCCATTCTCAATTTCTAAAGACGAGCCTACTGAAAACAAATCGCTCTTAGCGTACATTTGGGCCGCTGGTAAGGGAACCAACTCTGAAGAACTCATCGCGCTTGGCGTATTAGATGAACTCCTTCTTGGGTCTAACACGGCTCCAATTAAGAAAGCTCTCTTGAAATCAGGCCTTGGTTCAGATGTATCCGGTGGATTTGGGGCAGCAACCTACTCACCAATTTTTGAAATCGTCCTAAAAGATACGAATCCAGAAGCCAAAGAACAATTTGTTTCCATCATCGAAAACGAGTTGAAACGTTTAGTGGCAGAAGGCATTCCGCAAAAAGCGATTCAAGCAGCTCTGAATAAAGCAGCGTTCCGTTATAAAGAATTAACAGCGCTAGAAGGAGCAACTCCAAAAGGAATTTTGTATTCATTGAACTCACTTACAAGCTGGTTATACGGCGGGGATGTATTCGCAACGTTTGAATACCAACGCGTGTTAGATAAGATGCAAGAAGAAATGGCAAACGGCTATTTCGAACGTTTAATCCAAACAACATTACTCGACAATACGCATGCAGCAGTTATCACGTTAGCGCCAGAACCAGGACTAGGAGACCGCAAAGACGAAGCGTTGAAAGAAGAGTTAGCAGCGTATAAAGCGTCATTGTCTGACGAAGAAGTGGCAGCTTTAGTGGAACAAACGCAACAACTTCTCGAACGTCAAACGACTCCAGATAAGGAAGAGGATTTGGCGAAATTACCAAAACTCTCGATTGAAGATATCGACCGCGAAGTAAAACCACTCCCATTAACAGTGGAAGCATCAGAAGGCAAACCAACCTTCTTACATTATGAAGACTTCACAGCCGGCATTTCTTACGTGAAATATTACTTCGATTTATCAGGCGTGAAGACAGAAGATATTCCAGTCGTGGCCTTCTTAACAGAAGTACTAGGGGAAGTCGGAACCGAAAACTTCACAGACGAAGCCCTCAGCACAGAAATCGACTTCTACACTGGAGGCATCGGCACAAACGCGACGGTCATCACGGAATCGGTAGCGGACAACATCTACTATCCTAAATTCACAGTGAGCGGCAAGGCCTTGTCTGAATACCAACCACAACTCTTAAGCTTGATTGAAGAAGTAGTTCATCGTTCAAACCTAGATGATGTGGAGAAAATCAAAGAGCTCTTACTCAATGTGAAAGCAGACCTTGAGATGAACTTCAACTATGGGTCTCACGTGGCGGCACTTCGTCGTTTAGAATCTTACTACTACGAAGGAGCGAAATACCTACAATCGCTTGAAGGAATCGACTACTACGACTTCATTTGCGATGTGGTCGCTGGTTTTGATGCGAACCCTCAAGCGTTTATTGACCGCTTGAAAGCTGTGTTAGAAACCATTTTAACAACAGACCAATTAGTGGCAACCTTTGTCGGAAGCAAAGTTGACTTCGACCACTTCAAACAAGTGTCAGAGGACTTCTTCAAGCATCTTGGGACTCACAAAGTTGAAAAACAAGCCTTCACGAATCCAGTGGAAGTATTAAACGAAGGATTCAAGACAGCGCAAGAAATCAACTATGTCGCAAAAGGATATAACCAAACGCTTCTTGGTGTTCCAGTGAGCGGCATGAACTTATTCTTGAAATCCGTTCTAGGACTTGATTACTTATGGAATACGGTTCGTGTTCAAGGTGGGGCATACGGCGGTATGAGTGTGATTACCGATAAAGGGGATGTCGCAGGTCTTTCTTACCGCGACCCGAATATTGTTGAAACGCTCGAACGATATGATGGACAAGTGGAATACTTAGAAAACTTCAACTTATCTGAAGCGGAGTTTGAAAAGAACTTGATTGGGACTTTCAGTACGATTGACCGTCCACTTTCTGCGGCTCAAAAAGGGGCAGTAGCGTTTACGCGTTACTTCACTCATTTGACACAAGAGAAAGTGCAACAGTTCCGCGATGAAATCTTAGCGGTCACTCCTGAAAAGGTACGCGCATACGCTCCAACGATGAAAGCCATCATGGACCAAAACGCGTTTGTCGTTATCGGAAATGATACGAAGATTGAAAACCATAAAGACATCTTCAAAAACATCCGTAACTTAACAAAATAAAAGCACACAAAAAATCCCAAGGTTCACAGCAGTGAATCTTGGGATTTTGTTTTTTGTCGTTTATTTATGTGGCATGACGTTTTCTTCTTGTTTCATCCACATTGGAATACTTGTCATCACTAGTAAGAATAGGAATGCACTTTGTACCCAAAGGATGGCTACGTCGAAGATACCGTGAACGAAGAGTACAACGATAAACGAAACGTAGAGTCCAACGATTGGACGTTTCTTAGGATCGCGACTCATTTCTAAAAGCATACGTACAGGTTTAAGGGTCGAAATCGCAAGAAGCAATGTTCCGATAATTCCGTAGCTTGAAATGGTATCGATATATAAACTGTGCGCGTGTTCGTGGTAGCGAGCGCCGATTCTTGCGAAACTATGCAAGTAGGTCAGAGGCCCTTCTCCGAACCATGGATTTTGTTTAAAGAGAACCATACCGGCATTCCAAATTGAAACGCGTTCTTCCATCGAAGAGTCGAGGGTTCCCATACGAACGCCAATGTCATTTGAGAAGAGGAACATGAGTCCAATTCCAAATGCGGCGATGCTAAGCCAGAATGCTTTCGAGCTACGAATGGTCGTGAAGAGGTAAATAATCGCTCCACAGATAATCGCTGGGAAAGCTGTTCGGTTTTGCGTGAAGCTGAGGCCGAATAGGTTAATACCAATCGCGACAGCGCCGATGAACTTCCAGAACCAACTCTTCGTGATGCTGAGTAAGTAGAAGCCAATCATAATACAGAAGCAACAAATAATTCCGTAGTAGTTCGGATTAAAGAAGGTTACTTCCGCACGGTTTTGGTGCCATACTTGCATCTTTGGTGATAGGAAGGTGTAGTTAAATTTATGAACGATTTCGTAGTGTTCTAAAAACGCAAATCCCGCGGCGAAAATGCTGAGGAGTAAGACCGTCTGTAGAACGATATGGAAAAAGTCCGGTGTCAATCGTCTTTGATAGTATTTAAAGAATATCGCATACATCACGAATCCAACCGAGATGACAGCGCCGATATAGTTGCCGGCCACCATCGATACGATAAAGCTAAATCCGATAAACGCCAGTAAGAACGGGTGCTGTGCTAGGTCTTTGAAGACTTGTTTTAATTTTCCCGTAAAGGCGAGAAGGATGATATATAAGACGAACAATGTTAGAAATAGATAAAACGGAAGGAAGCTACTGATAATGAGTAAGTACAGCGCTAAATCCTGATTCGAGAATCGTTTTATCTTTTCGATAATCGTTAGTAATTTCATAATGTTCCTTTCAGGTAGTGTTTCTACCAATCATCTAATGAAATAGATATCAGCTTATTTTACCACTAAATGATGATAGAGGGCAAATGGCAACACATCGGGCGCCGTTCTTTGAAACTTTCTGAGAACAGGCGTACAATATAAGTAGAAATTCAGAAAGAAGGAATGAACATGAAATTAGTATTTGTTCGACATGGAGAAAGTGAATGGAACGCCCTCAATTTATTTACCGGTTGGAGCGATGTGGAATTGACGGCTAAAGGGGTCGAAGAAGCGCATCACGCAGGGGAAATGTTACACTCATTAGGCATTCAATTTGATCATGTCTATTTATCAGTATTAAAAAGAGCTATCCACACAGGACACATCGTCTTGTCTGAATTAAATCAAGATTATTTACCAGAAACCAAGAGCTGGCGATTAAACGAACGCCACTATGGAGCCTTACAAGGTCTCAACAAACAAGAAACGCGCGAAAAATACGGAGAAGAACAAGTGTTGCTTTGGAGACGTTCGTATGATGTGATGCCTCCACTACTTTGCGAGGAAGAAGCCGCTAAACAAGCCCAAGACCCACGATACAAACACGTTCAATTAAAAGACTTACCTCAAGGGGAAACATTGAAAACAACCTTGGAACGTGTATTGCCAATTTGGCAAGATGAAATTGCGGTCGATTTAATGGACGGAAAAGATGTGCTCGTGGTGGCACACGGTAATTCACTTCGCAGTTTAGTCAAATACTTATTGAACCTCAGTGAAGAAGAGATTTTGAAATTTGAAATCCCAACGGCAACACCGCTTGTATTCGATTTAGACGAAAAACTACAAGTGAAAGACTATCATTTTATCAAATAAGGAGAATGCGCATGAAGTGGGAGAAGAAACACACCCTAGAAGAAACCGTGGAATGGAAGGGCCTAGCAGAGAGCGACATGCAGCCGTTCAAAGTGTATGTAAATGAAAAGACACCAGGGGTTTGCGGAACGTACGCGGCTGCCAGTTTAACGGTACTCATGGCCAAACGCGAAGGGGTCGTTACACAGTCGATGGACGAATTGTTAGAGAGCATGGAAGCATCGATTGAATACGCACTTCCGTATCGAGGAACGTTCTATTGGGACGTGCAACGCGGACTCAATCACGAGTGGAAGAAATACGGTTATAAGACTCACTTTAATTTATTTAGTGAAAAGGTTGTACCTGGCCTTCTAGAAGATGGCGTTCCTGTTGTCGTAGGAACCACAACGGCTCTAGGGAGTCCGTATAAAAATCACTGGCTCGTCGTGTATCAATACGCCTTTGATTCAACGGGCAAACTTTGGTATAAGGCATACGATAACCACGGATCAATTACAACGGTGATCCCAGCCGTCCAAACACTATGCGCCCTCTGGCTTGAAAAGCTCTAGTCCCAGCACCAAGAAAACAAAATAGACAGCACCACGCTCCCAACCTGAAAAGCAGAATTCATCTTCCAGCACAGGCACAAGGAGCGAAGAGGCCATTATTTGGTTAAACCATTCTATCTAGAGTTTTTTTAACTCTGGCTCAAAAATTGAACAGCACATAAAAATGATTACGACGGAGCTGACGGCTTTTTATAATCGCAGTAACGGGAAATCGCATCGAATGTGAATTATGCGGAGTAGGAACTTGTTTCTTACTCCGCGTTTGAAGGTTCGAAGGTGTAAGACCATGGCTTACACCGGTGCCCCGTAACAGCGATTATAAAAGAAAGCCGCAAGGCTCCAAAGTAATCATTTTATTTTTGCACCCAATGAACTGATTTATGAGCAGGGTTTAAGACAAAAGCAAAAGCGCTCTGATAGAATGAGTGTGACGAAATAACGGAGGATGAGCGTATGAAGGAATTTGATTTAATTGCTATCGGTGGCGGTAGTGGCGGTATTGCCACAGCAAACCGTGCAGCCATGCATGGTGCCCGCGTAGCCGTAGTAGAAGGAAACTTACTTGGAGGAACCTGTGTAAATATCGGCTGTGTTCCTAAGAAAATTATGTGGTTTGGAGCGCAAATTGCAGAAGCGATTCACGCCTATGGTCCAGACTATGGATTTACTGCAGAAAATGTGAACTTTGATTTTGCAACACTCAAGAAAAACCGTGAAGCGTATATTGACCGCTCGCGTAATTCTTATAATGGGACTTTTGAACGCAACAACGTAACCGTGATTAAAGGGTACGCGCGCTTTGTCGATGCCCACACGATTGAAGTGAATGGGGAAGAGTACCGTGCCAACCATATCGTAATTGCGACAGGGGCAAAACCTGCCATTCCAAACGTGGAAGGAAAAGAACTTGGGGGCACTTCTGACGATGTGTTTGCATGGGACGAACTGCCACAATCAGTAGCTATCTTAGGCGCTGGATATATTGCTGTAGAACTTTCGGGTGTCTTACATGCGCTAGGCGTGAAGACAGACCTTTTCGTTCGCCGCGACCGTCCTTTACGTAACTTCGACCATTCGATTATTGAAGTACTCATTGCGGAAATGGAAAAATCAGGACCAACATTGCACACAAACAAAGTGCCACAAAAATTGGTTCAATTTGAAAACGGTCATGTGGAAATTCATTTCGAAGATGGAACAAGCTTCTCTGCTGAAAAAATCATTTGGGCAACAGGACGCGTGCCTCATACAGAAGGATTAAACCTTGAAGCAGCAGGCGTGGAATTAACAGAACGTGGATTTATCAAAGTGAATGAATTTCAAGAAACGACAGCTGAAGGGGTATACGCTTTGGGTGACGTTTCTGGTGAAAAAGAATTGACGCCAGTAGCGATTAAAGCAGGACGCACACTAGCAGAACGTTTATTTAACGGACAAACAAACGCGAAGATGGACTACTCAACGATTCCAACAGTCGTGTTCTCACATCCAGCCATTGGAACAGTGGGGCTTTCAGAAGAACAAGCCGTGAAAGAGTATGGCAAAGAAAACGTGAAGGCATACTTATCAACGTTTGCTGGAATGTATTCAGCCGTGACAAGCCATCGCCAACAAGCGCGCTTCAAACTAATCACAGCAGGAGCAGACGAAAAAGTAGTCGGCCTCCACGGGATTGGATACGGTGTTGATGAAATGATTCAAGGCTTTGCCGTAGCCATTAAAATGGGCGCAACCAAAGCCGACTTCGACGCAACCGTCGCGATTCATCCTACGGGCTCTGAGGAGTTTGTGACTATGCGGTAAAATAAGGATATGAGGGCGAACGTTCAGGACTGAATCACTGGACCGGAGTAACGCAAGGGACTTGGGACAAGTCGTGCGGATACTACGGGAAGTGGACGTCAGTCCTGTGAGCCCGAGTTCAACTACACAGGATGTGAGCAAAAGCGATCAGCCAATATTCACAGTGTGAATGTTGGGTGACGGTGGGCTTACCTTTATCACTCCACAAAATCATTTAGATTTATAAGCACAAAAATACCCTAGATGACCATCATCTAGGGTATTTCGTTTATTTATGCGGCCGGCGGGACTTGAACCCGCACAGGTATACACCCACTGCCCCCTCAAGACAGCGCGTCTGCCATTCCGCCACGACCGCAGAACTATTTCAGTTTAACAAATGTTTTGCGGAATTTCAATCTAAAAGGATTAATTTTCCACGACATTTTCCACAAACATAGCGATTCGTGTTCATCTTGCGCATTCGAGGATAGCGGTGATGGCACGCCGTACATTCATAAATGAAATTGGGTTCCTTCATGCGTTCGACAAAGCGGCTTCCGCCCACTTGATGAAGCAGTCGTTTAAAGTCCTGATCACGGTGACGATAACCACCACCTGTTTGATGCAAGTGATAGTGGCAGAGTTCATGTTTAATGACGCCAACGAGCGCTTCAAGCCCCAGTTCTTGTTCGACAAGGGGATTAATCTCGATATTGCCGGTCTTTAGAAGATAGCGACCTCCGCTGGAACGCAGACGTCTGTTATACGTGATTTTGTGCGTGAATTCGCGGTGAAATGAGCTTCGCGAGATTTCCTGGGTTAATTGTTGTAATTCGTGTTCGTTCATAATAACCTCCGACCCTAGTGTATCATGCTTTGACCCTTTAGAAAACAAGATAAACTTTGACCTTTTCACACTAGACAGGTAAAATAGGAGGGTATAAGATTTTTCAATCTGGAGGAAACAAAATGAAAATTGTTGTTGTCGGTGGGGGGAAAGTCGGCGAAGTGATTTGCCAGGAGCTCTCGACGGAAGAAAATGACATTGTATTGATTGATAAAAACCAAGATTTAATCGATCGTTTACTAAATAAATTCGATATTATGGGGATTTGCGGAAATGGTGCCAGCTACGACATTCTTGTGGAAGCAGGGGTAGAAAACTGTGACATCTTTATTTCTGTAACAGAAATGGATGAAATTAATATTATTGCGTCAATCCTAGCGAAAAAAATTGGGGCAGAATATACAGTTGCGCGTGTACGTAACCCTGAATATTCACAACAATTACAACTCGTTCGTGAAAGTCTAGGGATCTCATTACTGATTAACCCAGAGCTTTCTACAGCTCGTGATATCGCGAATAACTTTAATTATCCTTCTGCATTAAGTGTAGAAAATTTCGTCGGAAATCGTGTCAGCTTGCTTGAATTAGAAATCAACGAAGGCTCAGCACTTGCCGGTTTAACACTGAAAGAAGTGCGTAATCGTTTTGAATCTATCTTAATCTGTGTGATTCATCGTAACGAACAAAGCTTTATTCCAGACGGCGATTCAACGCTAGAAGAAGGTGACCATGTCTTCATTACAGGGGCGTATCCAGACCTTCGTAATTTCTTGAAATTAACGGGTCAAGAAACGAAGAGTGTTTCTTCTGCTACGATTGTCGGTGGAGGACGTATCACTTATTACTTACTCAATATGTTGAAACAAACAAAAATCAACACAAAGGTCATCGAAGTGAACGAAGAACGCTGTGAAACTTTAAGCTATGCGTTCCCACATTCAACCATCATTCATGCCGATGGTACGGACCACGATGTATTAGAAGAACAACGCATTACAGAATACGATGCCTTCGTATCACTGACAGGGATTGATGAGGAAAACTTAATCCTTTCAGCGTATGCGAAACAACAAGGGGTTCAAAAGATTATTACGAAAATGAGCCGTCCAGCGCTTCTAAAAGTGTTCAAAGGCTTCGATAATCAATCAGTTGTGACGCCAAAACGAATCGTTGCCAATGAAATCATTCAATTCGTGCGTTCACGTTCGAATACTCAAGGATCTAATGTCGAAGCGTTATACCGTTTAGCGGATAACCAAGTAGAAGCCCTTCAATTCCGCGTTCAAAAGAATAGTGGGATTTGTGGG
>CALCML010000075.1 GCA_937967765.1 uncultured Carnobacterium sp. | reverse complement strand
ATCGTTTCAGTGCAACCAAGTCATTTATTGGTCGGCTATGAGACTCTAGATGAAGAAGTTGGAGCAGAGCGTGCGCGTCATATGTTCCCGTTCAAATCTTTCTTAGAAGAGGGTGCAACACTTGGTTTTGGAACAGACACGCCAGTTGTACTAGATGTGACGCCGTTTGAATCGATGTTTAATGCGGTAGCCCGCCAAACAAAAGAGCAGCTACCAGTGCCATGCTTAATGCCGGAACAATGCATTTCAATTGGAGAAGCATTAAAGGCGCATACGAGTGGGGCAGCAAAAGCGCTCAGTCGTATAGATATTGGCACACTAGAAGTCGGTTCGTTAGCAGATTTCGTAATTCTAGATAAGAATATTCTTGAAAGTGACGCAGTGGAATTGTTAAACACGAACGTAGAAGCGACATTCGTCAATGGTAAATGTGTATATAAACAATAATGAGAAAGCTAGATAGAGCAGTCTATCTAGCTTTTTTTATGTGTTTTAATCTTTTTAAAAATTGTTCTTTTTATGAAAATTACAAACAATAATGCCTAATTTAAAAGGAATGTAAGCTTTTTAAATTTTGAAAATAGTTTGAAGTCCAAAATAAATGACTAAAAAAGGTTTGACATTCAAAGTATCTTTCCTATATACTTTGATTATCAAATGATTTGATATTCAAACAAAAAGGAGAAAATCTTTTATGGAACCAACTCTAGAGACCATAAACGGGTATTTGGTGGACGTCTTTAATCAAATGCTCGACATTGAAGAATCTTCGCTGGCGCAAAGCCAATTTAATGATTTATCCATTAAAGAGATGCATGCCATTGAAGCGATTGGAATGTATAACGAACATACGACAACAGAAGTCGCTAATAAATTAAATGTAACAGTTGGGACGCTAACGGTTGCGGTTAATGCTTTAGTGAAAAAAGGCTATGTTGTTCGTTTGAAGAGTGAAACCGATCGAAGAATTGTAATTTTAGGTCTGACCAAGAAAGGTCGCTTACTTTATCGTCTTCATCGTAAATTCCACGAGAAGTTAGTTTTAAAAACAATCGAGGGAATGAATGCTGAAGAAATGGCAGTTCTTGTTAAAGGACTTCATAATTTATATGATTTCTTACACGAGGCTGTACTAGCAAATCAAGAAGGGAAGTAGACATTGTGGGGGTTCAAGTGATAGCGACAAGTTCCTATCTCCCAACGTCCGTCATTACAAACGATGACTGGGCGAAACGAGTAGATACTTCTGATGAATGGATCGTTAAGAGAACAGGAATCAAAACCCGTTATTGGGCTAAAGAACAGACAACAAGTGAACTTGCGACAATTTCCGCAAAACGCTTAGTTGAAAAGAGCAATATCTCTCCTGAATTCATTGAATTTATCATTGTAGCAACGATGACACCTGATGCAGCAAGTCCTTCTTGCGCGTCACTTGTACAAGGAGCAATCGGGGCAACGAATGCATTTGCGTTCGATGTCAGTGCGGCTTGTAGCGGATTTGTCTTTGCCTTATCAACAGGATTAAAAATGTTGGAACACGGACAAAGAAAATACGGAATCGTTATTGGTGCTGAAACAATGCTCAGTTCACTCGATTGGGAAGACCGCTCAACGGCTATTCTCTTTGGAGATGGCGCTGGAGCTGTTCTTTTACAAAAAGATGAAGAGCCATTTTTATTGGCGGAAACATTACAAAATGATGGACAGAAATCTGAGGCGTTAGTCGCTGGAAAAAGAATGACAAATCAAACACTTTCAACCATGACAATGGATGGTCGAGGCGTTTATGAATTAGTCAGCAAAACTGTTCCAGTCAATATCCAAGATACTTTACAAAAGGCTGGATATACTGCCGACGATATTGATTTGTACTTGTTACATCAAGCAAATCGTCGTTTAGTCGAACAAGTGGCTAAGAAATTAAAACAACCGATCGAAAAATTCCCAATGAATATCGATCACGTTGGAAACACTTCGGCTGCAAGTATTCCGATTTTACTGAATGAACTCGTAGAAAACGGGACATTAAAAATCGGGGAACAAAACAAATTACTTTTATCAGGTTTTGGTGGTGGCCTTGCCTGGGGAAGTATCACAATCACACTATAATTTATAAAAATATTGGAGGAAAACACAATGACATTTGAAAAAATTCAAGCAATTATCGTAGATCAATTAGGTAAAGAGGAAGAAGAAGTACAATTAACAACTCGTCTTAAAGATGAATTAGACGCAGACAGCTTAGATTTATTCCAAATCATCAACGATATCGAAGATGAATTCGATGTGAAAATCGATACTGAAGAAGGACTAGAAACAGTTCAAGACTTAGTAAACTACGTTGATGCTCAATTAGCTGACAAATAATTTTAAAAAGGGATGGTAACACATGAAATCAAGAATCTGCGACATGATTGGAATTGAATATCCGATTATCCAAGGAGGGATGGCATGGGTTGCAAATCCTGCGCTTGCAAGTGCAGTGTCCAATGCCGGCGGTTTAGGAATCGTTGCATGTGGACACGCTCCTGGCGATGTCGTTAAAGGATTCATCGAGGAGATGGAACGTTTAACAGACAAACCATATGGTGTAAATATTATGCTATTAAGTCCATTTGTGGATGAAGTTGTGGATGTCGTTTGTCAGGCTGGCGTGAAAGTGGTTTGTACCGGTGCTGGTAACCCTGGCAAATACATGGCGAAATTTAAAGAAGCAGGAATTACAGTAATTCCAGTTGTAGCTTCAGTTGCTCTAGCAAAAAGAATGGAAAAAGAAGGCGCAGACGCTGTTGTTGTAGAAGGAATGGAAGCAGGCGGACATATCGGTAAGTCTACGACCATGGCTCTTTTACCACAAGTAGTCGATGCGGTAAATATTCCAGTAATCGGTGCTGGAGGAATTGGTGACGGACGCGGAATGGCAGCGGCTTTAATGCTTGGTGCTGATGCAGTTCAACTTGGAACTCGTTTCCTTGTTGCGACTGAATGTACTGCGCACGATAACTTCAAAGCTTCTGTATTAAAAGCTAAAGATATCGATACTGTTATTACAGGACAAATTACAGGACACCCTGTACGTGTGTTACGTAATAAATTAACAAAAATTTATCTCCAAGCTGAAAAAGAGGAAACTAGTAAAGAAAATCCAGACTTTGAACGCTTAGAAGATATTGGACGTGGAGCTCTACGTAGAATCGTAGTTGAAGGGGATACTCAAATGGGATCAATGATGGCTGGTCAAATTGCTGGTTTAATTTCAAAAGAACAAAGCTGTTCTGAAATTATCCAAGAATTGATGGCAGAATCCCATGAAGTCATCCAAAAACAACTTGCACGTTTTTAATTAAATGAAAAAGGAATGGTGAAATATGCTTATTTAGCATACTTCCACCATTTTTTTTACAGCGCAATAGGAGGAAACTCATGAAAATCGCATTTTTATTTCCAGGTCAAGGGAGTCAAAAAGCACAAATGGGCTTAGAAATAGCTGACAACTTCGAAGTGGCAAAAGCTGTCTTTGAAGAAGCAAGTAGCGTTCTGTCCTATCGTGTGACTGACATTCTTTCAGAAGAACCTGCCGCACTAATCAATCAAACAGAATATACGCAACCGTTGTTATTGACGGTTTCTCATGCATTAGCAAGCGTCTTAGAACAAGAAGGCATCACACCGGATGTGACGGCTGGATTATCACTAGGTGAATATTCAGCACTTGTTGAAGCAGGAGTCCTTAACTTCAAGGAAGCTTTAAACTTAGTCGCTAAACGCGGTCAATATATGCAAGAAGCAGTTGTTGAAGGCGAAGGGAAAATGGTGGCTGTTCTAGGTCTTGAAGATAATGTAATCGAGGACATTTGCCGTGAAGTTTCTACTCCAGAAGCGCTTGTCGTTCCTTCAAACTACAACACGCCAGGACAATTAGTGATTGGTGGGCACGCTTCTGCAGTAGATGTAGCGAGTGAAAAATGCTTAGAAGCCGGCGCTAAAAGAGCCGTACCACTTGTGGTATCTGGACCTTTCCATACACCATTAATGGAAGAGGCGAAAGTTCGTTTTGCTCCTGTGATGGAAGTGGCAGAGTTACACGAAAGCAAATGCCCTGTATTAAGCAATACGCTTGGTACACCGCATGAAGGGATTC
>CALCML010000074.1 GCA_937967765.1 uncultured Carnobacterium sp. | reverse complement strand
GGTCGTATTTAAGGAGGCAGACTTATAATGCAACAACAAGAAAAACACTCTCAAGCTATGGTGCTTGGGCTGCAACATTTATTAGCCATGTACTCTGGTTCAATCCTTGTACCAATGATGATTGGGAACGCTCTTGGATATAACACGGAACAATTAACGTACTTAGTCTCAACGGATATTTTCATGTGTGGGATTGCCACTTTCTTGCAACTCCAATTGAACAAGTATTTCGGGATTGGTCTTCCAGTCGTATTAGGGGTTGCCTTCCAATCGGTGGCGCCATTAACCATTATTGGACAAAGTCACGGTAGTGGAGCGATGTTCGGAGCGTTAATCGTCTCTGGGATTTTCGTCGTTCTAATTTCCGGCGTATTCTCGAAACTAGCCCGCTTCTTCCCGGCCATCGTTACGGGTTCAGTTATTACAACCATCGGGCTAACGCTTATTCCGGTTGCCATTGGAAATATGGGGGATAATGTACCTAACCCAACACTAGGCAGTCTTATCTTATCACTCGTTACTGTTGCGATTATTTTAATCGTAAACATCTTTACAAAAGGGTTCGTAAAATCAATCTCAATTTTAATCGGATTAGTCATTGGTACAACTCTTGCGGCATTTATGGGCTTAGTGGACTTTGCGCCAGTAGTCAAGGCACCTTTTATGCATGTTCCAACCGCCTTCTATTTTGGAATGCCAACCTTTGAAATTACGTCAATTCTAATGATGTGTATTATTGCGATGGTTTCAATGGTAGAGTCTACTGGGGTGTACTTAGCACTTTCTGACATTACGAATGATCCAATCGATGAAACGCGCCTTCGTAATGGGTACCGTGCGGAAGGGTTAGCCGTGTTACTTGGGGGTGTTTTCAACACATTCCCTTATACTGGCTTCTCTCAAAACGTAGGTTTAGTGAAAATGTCTGGAATTAAAACACGTCTTCCAATATACTACGCAGCAGGATTCCTTGTATTATTAGGACTTCTTCCAAAATTTGGTGCCTTAGCGCAAATCATCCCTGGACCCGTTATCGGTGGGGCGATGATCGTGATGTTTGGATTCGTATCTCTTCAAGGGATGCAAATGCTTGCCCGCGTGGATTTCGCAAACAATGAACACAACTTCTTAATTGCGGCCGTATCGATTGCAGTCGGCGTCGGCTTTAATAACAGTAATTTATTTAATAGCCTCCCAACTGAAGTAAAAATGTTCTTATCAAACGGTATCGTCATGGCCAGCTTACTAGCCGTTATTTTAAACGCGATTCTCAATCGTAAGAAGAAATAAATCAATCTTGCTATCTCCTTTCAAAGAGAAGGTCTCCCTACCTTCTCTTTTTCTTATTCTCCCTTAAAGTTTCCTTGTCTCCAGCAGGCTCACCTCCCGAAATTGTTCAAAGTATCCAAGCACGCAAAACCTACGAGAAGCCAACTGAAATCATT
>CALCML010000073.1 GCA_937967765.1 uncultured Carnobacterium sp. | reverse complement strand
TGAGTGTAGAAATGGCATGGACGTTTGCAATCACAGTTCCAATCTTAGCAGTCGTCGTATTCGGGATTATTTACTGGACGATTCCGATGTATCGCCGTGTGCAAGGGAAACTAGATCGCATTATGCGTCTCGTGCATGAAAACTTACTCGGTGTGCGTGTGATTCGTGCATTTAACCGAGAACAAAAAGAAATTCAGTCATTTAGAGAAGATACCGAAGCGTTGAATCAAGCGCAACAAAAGGTGAGTGGCCTCTCAGGAGCCATGAATTCTATTACGTTTGTGATTGTGAATGTGGCGCTCATCGTCATTCTTTATGGCGGAGCGATTAAAGTGGATACAGGCACCTTAACGAAAGGGGAAGTCATCGCTTTAACCAACTACATGTCTCAAATCTTAGTGGAGCTTGTGAAGTTTGCGAACCTTGTCGTATTGATGACAAAATCAGTGGCGAGTGCAGAGCGTATTAACACTATTCTATCGATTGAAGCGGATATGGTCGAAGGAACTGAAGAGGTTCATCCTGAAGGGGAAGTGGCGGTGGCGTTTAAAGACGTGACGTTGACGTATCAAGGAGACCAAAACGCAGCGCTGAACCATATCTCATTTACCGCGCTGAAAGGACAGACCATCGGCGTAATCGGTGGGACGGGTAGCGGGAAATCGTCTCTTGTCAATATGATTCCTCGTTTCTATGATGCGACCCAAGGGAAAGTAGAGGTGTTCGGGGAAGACGTTCGTCGCTACCGTTTTGCATCGCTTCGTGGAGCGGTCGGAATGGTCTTGCAAAAGGCGCAACTCTTCCGTGGAACGATTGCCGATAATGTTCGTTTTGGAAATGCATCTGCTTCAAGTGAAGTGATAGAACATGCACTCGATGTCGCTCAAGCTAGCGAGTTTGTACAAACGAAAGAAGGCGGACTTGATTATGGCATCGAACAAAATGGCCGTAATTTATCCGGTGGGCAAAAACAACGGATGACGATTGCACGTGCGATTGCTAAACAAGCCCCGATTTTAATTCTAGATGATAGTGCTTCGGCATTAGACTTTGCGACCGATGCGAAATTGCGTGAGGCGATTAAGAACCAAACGCCACGTCCAACAACCTTTATCGTGTCGCAACGGGCGGCGTCTGTGCAGTATGCAGACTTAATTCTTGTACTCGATGAAGGAAATCTTGTCGGCGAAGGCACGCATGAAGAACTCTTAGCCAACAATGAGATTTATCAAGAAATTTACTATTCACAATTTCCAAAGGAGGATGAAGCATGAGACAGAAAACTCAATGGGAAACCATCCGTAAAGTTCTCCGCTACATCCGTCGCTATCGGATTTATTTAGTAGCGTCCATTCTTTTGGCGAGTGTGAATGTATTCGGAACGTTAATGATTCCAAAATTAGTCGGAGAAGCCGTAGACCAAATGCTGGACACGGGTCAAGTGTTCTATAAAGGTCTGTTTGCTATCCTTTGGCAGATTGCCCTCTTTACAATAATAGCTGCTGTTGCGCAGTGGTTTATGAACCTTAGCAACAACAAGATGACGTACTCGGTGGTTCGTGACCTTCGTAGAGACGCGCTTGGAAAAATCGAGACATTGCCACTCAATTATTTAGATATTCATCCAGCCGGAGAAATCGAGAGCCGTATCATTGCGGACGCGGATCAATTTGCGGATGGATTATTGATGGGATTCACACAGTTATTCACTGGTGTGATGACGATTCTAGGAACCTTAGTCTTTATGCTGAGTGTGAATATGACATTGACGATTGTAGTAGTGGTGGTGACGCCAGTATCCTTTGTGATGGCCAGCTTTGTCGCGAAGAAATCCTATCATTTCTTTAAACAACAATCGGAAATTCGTGGTGACCAAACAGCCTATATGAACGAGATGATTGAGGGAACACGAGTGGTTACGGCCTTTCAACAACAAGAAAAAGTCATCGAGGACTTCTCGGTGATAAATAAGGAGTTAACGGATGTATCGCTCAAGGCTATTTTCTTCTCGAGCATTACGAATCCAGCAACGCGTTTTGTCAATAGCATCGTCTATACGAGTGTGGGCGTGTTCGGGGCGTTCTTCGTGATGAGCGGTGGCGTGACGGTGGGGCAACTATCTGCCTTCCTTAGTTACGCGAACCAATATACGAAACCGTTTAATGAAATCTCAGGAGTCATTACGGAACTGCAAAATGCGATTGCCTGTGCCAACCGCGTATTTGAACTGTTGGAACAACCTTC
>CALCML010000072.1 GCA_937967765.1 uncultured Carnobacterium sp. | reverse complement strand
TGAGTGTAGAAATGGCATGGACGTTTGCAATCACAGTTCCAATCTTAGCAGTCGTAGTATTCGGTATTATTTATTGGACGATTCCGATGTATCGCCGTGTGCAAGAGCGATTGGATCGCATTATGCGCCTCGTGCATGAAAATCTGCTTGGTGTGCGTGTGATTCGTGCATTTAACCGCGAAGAAAAAGAAATTCAATCGTTTAGAGAAGATACCGAAGCGTTGAATCAGGCGCAACAAAAGGTGAGTGGCCTCTCAGGAGCTATGAATCCTATTACGTTTGTGATTGTGAATGTGGCGCTCATCGTCATTCTTTATGGTGGGGCGATTAAAGTGGATACAGGAACCTTAACGAAAGGGGAAGTCATCGCTTTAACAAACTACATGTCACAAATTCTAGTGGAGCTTGTGAAGTTTGCGAACCTTGTCGTATTGATGACAAAATCCGTAGCGAGTGCAGAGCGTATCGACAATATTCTATCGATTGAGCCAGATATGGTCGAAGGAACGAAAGAGGTTCATCCTGAAGGTGAAGTTGCGGTGGCGTTTAAAGACGTGACCTTGACGTATCAAGGGGACCAAAACGCAGCGCTCCACCATATCTCCTTTACTGCATTGAAAGGACAGACCATCGGCGTTATCGGTGGAACGGGTAGCGGGAAATCGTCGCTTGTGAATATGATTCCCCGTTTCTATGATGCGACAGAGGGAAGCGTAGAGGTGTTCGGCAGTGACGTTCGTGACTACCGTTTTGCATCGATTCGTGGGGCTGTAGGAATGGTCTTACAAAAGGCGCAACTCTTCCGTGGAACGATTGCCGACAATGTCCGTTTTGGAAATGCATCTGCTTCTACTGAAGTGGTAGAACATGCACTCGGTGTCGCTCAAGCCAGCGAGTTTGTGCAAACAAAAGAAGGCGGACTTGATTATGGCATCGAACAAAATGGACGCAATTTATCCGGTGGGCAAAAACAACGGATGACGATTGCACGTGCGATTGCCAAACAAGCACCGATTTTAATTTTAGACGATAGTGCTTCGGCATTAGACTTTGCGACCGATGCGAAATTGCGTGAGGCCATTAAGAACCAAACGCCACGTCCAACGACCTTTATCGTGTCGCAACGGGCAGCGTCCGTGCAGTATGCAGACTTAATTCTTGTTTTAGATGAAGGAAATCTTGTCGGCAAAGGCACGCATGACGAGCTTTTAGCGGGTAACGAAATTTACCAAGAAATATACTATTCACAATTTCCAAAGGAGGATGAAGCATGAGACAGATAACTCAATGGGAAACCATCCGTAAAGTCCTCCGCTACATCCGTCGCTATCGCATCTATTTAGTAGCGTCCATTCTTTTGGCGAGTGTGAATGTATTCGGAACGTTAATGATTCCAAAATTAGTCGGAGAAGCAGTGGACCAAATGCTAGATACGGGCCAAGTCTTCTATGAAGGACTATTTGCCATTCTTTGGCAGATTGCACTCTTTACAGCAGTGGCAGCCATCGCGCAGTGGTTTATGAACCTCAGCAATAACAAGATGACCTACTCGGTTGTGCGTGACCTTCGTAGAGACGCGCTTGAAAAAATCGAGACCTTACCGCTCAGCTATTTAGATATTCACCCAGCAGGAGAAATCGAAAGCCGTATTATCGCAGACGCGGATCAATTCGCGGATGGATTATTGATGGGATTCACACAGTTATTTACAGGTGTGATGACGATACTTGGAACGTTAATCTTTATGCTTAGCGTCAATGTGACACTGACCCTCGTAGTAGTAGTGGTGACGCCAGTATCCTTTGTCATGGCCAGCTTTGTTGCGAAGAAATCCTATCATTTCTTTAAACAGCAATCGGAAATTCGTGGTGAGCAAACCGCCTATATGAATGAGATGATTGAGGGGACTCGAGTGGTGACAGCCTTCCAGCAACAGGAAAAAGTCATCGAGGACTTCTCGGTGATTAATAAGAACCTAACGGATGTATCGCTCAAGGCTATTTTCTTCTCGAGCATCACGAATCCGGCAACGCGCTTTGTTAATAGTATTGTCTACACCAGTGTGGGCGTGTTCGGGGCGTTCTTCGTGATGAGCGGTGGAGTGACGGTCGGACAACTATCGTCCTTCTTAAGTTACGCTAACCAATATACGAAACCATTTAATGAAATTTCAGGAGTTATTACCGAGTTGCAAAATGCGATTGCCTGTGCCAACCGCGTATTTGAACTGTTGGAACAACCTTC
>CALCML010000071.1 GCA_937967765.1 uncultured Carnobacterium sp. | reverse complement strand
CAGAAAACATCGTTGAAAAATACGGATTTACCCGCGAAGAACAAGACGCTTTCGCTGTGGATTCTCAACAAAAAGCCGCTAAAGCGCAAGAAGAAGGACGTTTCGACAACGAAATCACTCCCGTAGCGGTCTTCAATCGCAAAACAAAATCCGACGACTTAAAAGCAACGGATGAGTTTATCCGTCCAAACACAACGCTTGAGAGTCTTGCAGGCCTTAAACCAGCCTTCAAAAAAGACGGAACCGTGACAGCCGGAAACGCCTCTGGAATTAACGACGGTGCCGCTTGTGTCATTATGACAACGCGTGAATACGCAACAGAACTTGGGCTTCCAATCCTTGCGACATTGAAGGGATATGCCGAAGCTGGGGTCGATCCTTCGATTATGGGAATCGGACCTGTTCCAGCCATTCAAAAATTAGTGGCACGCACACGGATTCCGCTTGAAAAAGTAGATGTCTTTGAACTAAACGAAGCCTTTGCCGCACAAAGCATGGCCGTCATCAAAGACTTGAAGATTCCAACTGAAAAAGTAAATCCATTCGGTGGCGCCATTGCACTCGGCCATCCAATCGGTGCTTCTGGTACCCGTATTGTGGTCACACTAATCAATGCTCTCGACCAACTTGACGGTAAAATCGGTGTTGCTTCCCTCTGTGTAGGTGGCGGCATGGGTGTTGCCATCGCGATTGAACGCGAAAACTAATATAAAGAAATAATTCAATTACAGGATTACTTCGAATCTTCACGGATATCTTTATACTAGCTGTAACGTTGCACCGGTTCGAGCCGATGTCTCTCACCTTTAAATCCTCAAAAAGGGCGTACGGAATAAATCCCTGCGCCCTTTAATTCGTTTTAATGCAGATTCACGTTACTGCTATTATAGAATCCGTCAGATTCTTCGTAATCCTGTAAGTTCATTTATTTTTCTTCGTGTTTCTTTTGTTCGTGGCGCTGTTGGTAATAAGCGCGAATCTCTTCGTTTTCTTCGGTAGCATGATAATGTACCTCGAAACCACTCTTCTTCCAGCTTAAAGTCGTCATGAGTTCATCCCATGTTGGTAATTTTACCTCAGGCAATTCGAACTGCACTAACTCAGACATATCTAACGAGTCTCTCCAAACTTCAAAGCGAGTCGAAACGAGTAATAACGCAATACGTGTTAACAATTCACGTTTTTCTTCGTCCATATTCCCTGCTGCCTTCAAGAACTCTTGCACATAATGCATAAACTGTCCGTATAAATCATTCACCGTATCAATTCCAACAGAAAATAGAAGTTCAAAGAACACATTCCAGAACAATTCCAGTTCTTCATCGCTCACCGATTCTGTCCATTTCTTGAACGTTTGGTCATTCAACTGACTATTTTTGGTTAATTTTTCCATCTTAATAAATTGACCGTCTTCAATCCCCCATGTCATGGCGCTATGTTGCATGGCCCCTCTGGCATTACTTTTAACAATCACGTATGGCACTTCTGATTCTAGCATCAATCCAACAAGAGAATCTTGTGGAATATAACGCATCGCTAATGGTACTATATTTTGATATCCTTTTGTTTCAAGTACAGAACGGTACAATCCAGGAGAATCAAAGCAGAAAATATCGACAATGCGCAGTTGCACGTCTTCCTCCTGAGTGGCCGCAGCGTAAAGCGCTAAGTTACCGCCCTTTGAATGCCCTGAGACCATTAAGTCCCCATCGAATAAGCTTGCTTGTTTGGCTAAATATTCCTTGGCATCTGTTTGCGCCGCAACAAGTGGTGAATACGTCATCAGGAAGTCTTCCTTCCATCCAA
>CALCML010000070.1 GCA_937967765.1 uncultured Carnobacterium sp. | reverse complement strand
CTCATCGATGGTTGTTAACACTTCGCGGGTATGAACGGAATGCGGAGCGTTATAGGCGTCTGTACTCAAGTTCTCGAGTAAGAACTCTCGCACATCTCTAAAGGAAATCACTCCTTTTCCAATCGCATCTTCCATGTCAGCTACTAGATACGCAATGTCATCCGCAGCTTCTAGAATGAATGTTAATGGATGACGACTTGTTCCCGCGCCTGTAATCTCTGTCACAGTCTTAAAGGCTTCTTCTTCAGCAAAGAAATACCCTACTTTTTTGGAAGTAATCTCTTCTGTTTTCTTATGAGAAGATGGGTAAGTATATTTTAAAATCGTATTCAGCGTTGCAGCTGTTAAATCTAGTCCATCGAATTCTCCTTTGAAGTCATGCAACTTCGATACAATACGAAGCGATTGCGCATTTCCTTCAAAGCGATAGAAATCATAGACATATGGACTCGCTAAAAACTCTTCAGCTACATCGCTTTTTTCTTTTAAAATACTTGGCAAGTTCTTCTTAAACCATTGACGGATGATATCTTCTCCAAAGTGCCCGTATGGAGGGTTTCCAAGGTCATGAACGAGACTCGCACATTCGACAATCTTCAAGACATCTTCTTGTCGAGCAATCATTTCCTCTTTGCTACTACAAGGGTTCTTCTGCACTTCCTCTTGCAATAAAATCACAATTTCTTTTGCCAGAGAACGTGCCACCATCGCTACTTCTAACGAGTGCGTTAGTCGTGTATGAATAAAATCCAAGCGTTCTAGCGGAAATACTTGTGTCTTATCCTGCAATCGGCGAAACGAAGGACTCGTTACAATTCGTTTGTAATCATCGTCAAATTCGTTTCTGTGTGTTGCTTCTTTCCCAGAAAGACGTTTTGTTGATAGTAATTTAGACCATTCCATAAATCATACCCCTTCCATTACTTCCAATTATTATACCAGAAGTTCGTCCACCTTTGGAATCTTGCGCATTTGATTCATATAAACTGTAATGCAAATTACAAACGAAATGAAGTCTGAAACAGGTCCAGAGAAAATAAGTCCGTCTACTCCAAATAACGTTGATAAAAGAAGCATCACTGGAAGCAATACAAATAATTGACGAGTAAGAGATAAAATCGCTCCTAATTTTGCCTTCCCAATAGCTGGGAAGAACGTCGTTACAATAATGGTTGCCCCATTAATAAAAGTGAAGAATAAAAACGCACGCGCATATCGCACTCCAAACTCGTAGTACAATGCCTCACCGCTTCCGAACATTTGAATGAGTTGTAAAGGGAAAGCTTCGAAGAGAACCCATAAAATAGTCGATAAAATCAATGTTACTTTTAAGAGTAAGTTCATCGTTTCGTGAACGCGTGAATATTTCTTCGCACCATAGTTAAATCCTAAAATCGGTTGCGCACCTTGGTTTAATCCGATCGTCACCGCCACAAAGATAACGAAGATTTTACTTACAACACCACCGACCGCAATCGGAATATCACTACCATACACTGATTGTGCCCCGTATGTACGAAGCAAGTTGTTCGATGTGATTTGTACAATCGTCGCAGAAATTTGGAAAATGAACGATGTTAATCCAAGTGATGCAATGACTTTCACATCTTCAAACGATAATTTAAAGTCGCTGCGTTCAAAATGAACCGATCTAAACTTTGGAATATACGCGAGTAACACAAGAGCCGACACAACTTGACTAATCACCGTCGCCCAAGCTGCCCCGGCAATCCCCATATTGAATCCAAAAATAAATAACGGGTCTAACACTGTATTCAGCAACGCCCCGACAATAATCGCCATCATCGAATATGTTGCTCTACCATCCGCACGAACTAACGGATTAAAACCAATTGAAATCATGAAGAACGGAATCCCGAGCGCCGTAATCCCCGCATACTCACTGGCATATCCTAAAATTTGGTCTGTCGCCCCAAATAAATTTAATAGAGGCTGTAAGAACAAGAGCACCACACTCATGATTATTAACCCAGCAGTAAGTAGCAATACAACTGCAGTCCCAGCAACTTCACGCGCATGTTTATCTTCTTTTCGACCTAGCGCTAAGTTAAAGTTCGATGCAGCACCAACCCCTACCATTAAACCAATCGCCATGCAGAGAGTTGTAATTGGAAAGGCAATATTCGTTGCTGCATTTCCTAAGTATCCTACCCCTTGTCCAATAAAAATTTGGTCAACGATATTATAAAGAGCATTTACCACATTCGCGACAATCGCCGGAATCGCCATTTTGCGAATCAATGTACTAATTTTTTCGTATCCCAACGGATTTTGTTTTTCTTCAACTACCATTAAAACTCTCCTTCTCAATCATTGTATATACGCATAAAAAAAGTCCCTCCACACGCGGAGAGATCTACCAATACATTTATCTTAACTTTGCAACCTGATTTTGTCAAACATCCACTCCACTATTTCAACTTCAGAAGCACCCGTGTACACTCCATAAAAAAGCACCAGCGGACGCTCCAATTTTAGCGATAACTAATTTCTCGCAAGAGTCGTCTTTTTCTAACCGCATTTTGATTTATGGCGGTTTAAGAATCAAAACGTATCTTATAAAAAATACGAATAGATTTTTTATTCTTCGTTCTGAAGAATCATGCGGATTCTATAAAAGCAGTAATGGGGAATCATATGAAAACGAATTAACGGGAGTTAGGAATGTATTCCTTACTCCCGTTTTTGAGGCTTTGAAGGTGAGAGACCCTAGGCTCGAACCGGTATCCCATTACAGCTTTTATGAAGACATCCGCATTGATTCGAAAGAACGAAACCTCTATAAAAATATCCCCCCTATATTTTATAAGAAGCAGAAATCTCCTTCCTAAACCACACACCGCCATCAATCAAAACCTTCGGTTTTATATTTATAATGAAGCACAAAAAAAGACTCGTATTGCTACGAGCCTTTAAAAAATTAGTCTTCAAGCGGACGAGAGAAGTTTGCAATCTCGCGTTGTACGTATTCTAAGTACGCTTCAACAGACATTGATTTAGTTTCTTTAGAACCATAACGACGAACAGTTACAGTACCTTCTTCAACCTCTTTATCCCCAATTACTAATTGATAAGGGATTTTTTGAGTTTGAGATGCACGAATCTTGTAACCCATTTTTTCATTACGGTCATCAAGTTCTACACGCATTCCTAAGCGAGCCATTTTTTCTTTCAACTCACGTGCAGCATCATAATGATGTTCCACACTTACAGGAATGATTGTTGCTTGAACTGGAGCTAACCAAGTTGGGAATGCTCCTTTGTATTCTTCGATTAAGTAAGCTACGAAACGTTCTGCAGTAGATACAACCCCACGGTGGATAACCACTGGACGGTGAGTGTTATCTCCATCTTCACCAACGTATGTTAAGTCGAAGCGTTCTGGTAATAAGAAGTCTAATTGGATTGTAGACATTGTTTCTTCTAATCCCATTGCAGTACGGAATTGAATATCTAATTTAGGACCGTAGAATGCTGCTTCACCAATAGCTTCGAAGTATTCTAATCCCATTTCATCCATGGCTTCTTTTAACATTGATTCTGCTTTGTTCCACATTTCATCGTCATCGAAGTATTTATGTTTATCTTCAGGATCACGATAGCTTAAACGGAAGCGGTAATCTTTTACGTTGAAGTCGCTATATACTTCACGGATTAAGTCTAAGATACGTTTGAATTCGTCTTTAATTTGGTCAGGACGAACGAATGTATGTCCATCGTTAAGAGTCATTTCACGTACACGTTGTAAACCAGATAACGCACCTGATTTTTCATAACGGTGCATCATTCCTAATTCAGCAATACGAATTGGTAATTCACGGTAGCTGTGGATGTGGTTTTTATAAACCATCATGTGGTGAGGACAGTTCATTGGACGTAATACAAGCATTTCGCCATCGCCCATATCCATTGGTGGGAACATATCTTCTTGATAGTGAGCCCAGTGACCTGAAGTTTTGTAAAGACCTACATCAGCCATAACTGGAGTGTACACGTGTTGGTATCCAAGGCTGATTTCTTTATCCACGATATAACGTTCGATTGTACGACGAATTGTAGCACCTTTTGGTAACCAGAATGGTAATCCTGAACCAACTTCTTGGCTAATCATGAATAAGTCTAATTCTTTCCCTAATTTACGGTGGTCACGTTCTTTAGCTTCTTCACGCATCTTCAAGAATTCTTTTAAGTCTGCTTTATCAAAGAATGCTGTACCGTAAACACGTTGCATCATCTTGTTGTTAGAGTCACCTCTCCAGTAAGCTCCAGCAAGTGATAATAATTTGAAAACTTGGATACGTCCTGTTGAAGGAACGTGGATACCACGACATAAGTCTACGAAGTCTTCTTGTTGGTATACAGTGATTGTTTCATCTTCTGGTAAACCGTTAATTAATTCTACTTTATAAGGGTCGTTTGCGAAGATTTCTAATGCTTCTTGACGGCTTACTTCACGACGAACGATTGGGTAGTTTTCTTTAACGATTTTCATCATTTCTGCTTCCACTTCTGGAAGAGCATCTTCAGTTAATTGATTTGGCATATCAGTATCGTAGTAGAATCCTGTTTCAATCGCAGGTCCAACTCCGAAGTGAATTCCTGGGTATAAACGAGTTAATGCGTGTGCTAATAAGTGTGCTGTTGAGTGACGTAAGATTCCTAATGCATCTTCGTGATCTGGTGTAACGATTTCGATAGAAGCATCTTCTTCGATTGGACGATCGAAGTCTACTAATTCTCCGTTCACTTTACCTGCTAATGCTTTTTTCGCTAAGCTTTTGCTAATGCTTTCTGCAACTTCTTTTACTGTAATTCCTTTTGGAAACTCCTTAACGGCACCATCTGGAAAAGTAATTTTAATCATTGACATTTTCTTCCTTCTTTCTTTTTGAAATTTCTGAAATAAACAAAAAATCCCATAGTCTGCTCCTGCAAACTATGGGACGTCATATTCTACGTGGTTCCACCCAAATTTGTTCATCAAAAAAGATGAACCTCAACGGAATAACGCTCCGATGCGCCTTGCTCTACTGAATTCAAGCAAAGATTCAAAAGTGGTAAAACTATTCCGGATGAAGTGTTGCACCAACCCACTTCTCGCTGAAATGTAACCAAGAGATAGTTTCTTGTCTTTTTCATCATTTTCAAAATATTTAGTTCATTAGTATTTAACCACTAATCTTTCATATTTTCAAGCATTTTCATCTATGATGGATTTCTGTGATTTTGTCCATCGACAAAATACTCTTTTGCTAAGAAACGAATACGTTCGATTAGACGTTTTGCTTTAAGAAGCTCTTGGTCTCCTTTGTTTGAATGAGCAAAATGCGCTTCTAACTGATCAATCGTGAAGTTCGATGTGAAGAATGTTGGTAATTCTTGCAACATACGGTGTTGTAAGATAACCATCAACACTTCATCTCTGAACCATGCGCTATTCATTTCCGCACCGATATCATCCAACACTAAGATTGGTGTGTTTTTAATCGATACTAATTTCGCTTCAACAGTATTTGTCGCAATGGCTTGCTTAATTTCTGCACTGTACGTTGGAACATTGACAAGAGTCGTTTCAACGCCGTTTTCAGAAAGCTCGTTTGCTAAAGCACCCATCATATATGTTTTTCCAACACCAAAAGGTCCTGCTAAATACAATCCTTTTTGGTATTCAGTACTATTTGGTTTGTAACTATTGATGAATTTCAATAATTCTCCAATGACATCTTGTCGCTCTGGCGTAAGGGCCGTATCTGAGAAACGAGCCTCCGCGATATTTTTTGGCATATTGATAGAATGAATCAGACGTTTACGTTTGCGTTCTCTTTCCTCGCGAATCGCTTCTTCGGTACGTTTGTAATTCACTAAAATAAATCCATTATGCACTTCTAAACATGGTTCGAGACCTGGAGCTTTCACTTCCTTGTTGTTCTTTCTAGCATCTCTTTCCATTCGAAACTCCAATAACGCAGACATTCCTTTACGAATAGCTTCCGGAGTCAATTCTTCTTTATGTTGTTCAAGAAAAGCTTTTACATCTTCATCTTCAAAGATTTCTTTTTCGATGTTTTGCATGTTCGGCATGCCTTGTGTTGCTCCTCTTTGATCTAAAAATCCTTTTAATCCTTCCAATTCGTTCACCTCCGTTATTGTTGTTCTCTTTGATTACTTGTTTTTAATTTTGCGATTTGCTCGGCTAAATTACTTGAAACTTGTGTGGATTGGACTTCACTAGGAGCAGGAGTTTGTTTCTCCTTCGCATTAGAATCTTTTGCCCAATCTGGTAATTGCTCTTGATAACCACCCGGTCTTCTGTAGTTATTTTTACCTGCATTATGCAGTTGTTGTTTGCGTTTCACTTCTCGTTGCAAGTCGCGGTTACGTACAGCTTCCATTGCCTCTTGAGCCGTCTTGATTTCTTTTGTAGCCCAGTCGTTGGCAATTGCATCGATAAAGTTTCGAGCAAGTGTCGCGTTATCGAGTTGCACCAATGCATAGTGGAACAAGATATTTAAGACTTCATTTGGCAGTCCGCTGACAGATACTAAATCAAAAATTAATTGTCGCTCTGCTTTTGAGACATAGCCTTTCTTTTGCGCCTTGATGCTTGAAACAAAGTCGATTGGCGCCATCGCTTTAGCCGCTTGAATCAATTGTTGGATGGCTAACTCTTCCTCTGACACGACTTCTGCTACTTGCACTTCAGTCGGTTCTGCCACAGGTGTTTCAACCATTTCTTCACTGCGCAGTTGCGTTACTTTATCTTGAGCAGCCTCTTGTCCTAATTTCAACAAGAACTCTTCATCAATGACCTTCGTTGTTAAATCAGACGCAATCACTAAGAATTGTGCGATTTCTTGTTCCGTGAATCCATACGCGCGGTACAAGGCATCGACGATTTTACGAACGTCTTTTGTAATGGAAGTCAAATCAACGAATTCTGTTTTCAATAGCCCTTCGATTAAATCCCAATCCACATCTGATATAAATTCGAATTCCGGCTGTTGCTTGCTATCTAATACCATGCGGTTTTCTTGTGCGTGGTTTCTTGTATAAGATTCCATGTTATAAGGAAATCGGTACGCTTCTTCAAACTGCGCACTTTCGTTTTCTCCTAAGTCGCCTGGTTTTGAAACTAAGAATCGTTGTTTTAATTTCTCAAAACGATGATTCCCAATTTGGTTTAACAGTAATGTCGAAAGCAAGGCATCTTTGAAAAAGAGACGCGGAGACGTTGGTGCTTGTAATTCCATCGTGTACGTTTGAGGACGTGAAGCAGTTGGCTCCTTACGATACGTTTTGAGTAACCCAATCCCTTCCAAACGAGTTTTGGCTAAGTAAAAGTCTGGCATTCCTAAATTCGTCATCGACAACAATTCAGAAATGGAGAAGACTTCACTCTCATACTCTGATGGAGATAACTCACCGTACAAAGTCGCATACAAAAGAGTCGCTTCTTTCCCAATGAACGGAGCGTATAATTGCATTAAAAATTGGATTTCTCTTTCGGTAATCCACACAGGTTGTACCACGAGGATACCGTCTTTAGGCTTATACTGTGCCCACGGAAACTCTTTTGAGTGCATTCTTGTAATTCCTTCCTATTTTTCTTGGCTGTCCATAATCATAGACATTCTTTCTAATTCTTTTAAGAACATTTTGCGGTCTGTAAATTGACGATACACACTCGCAAAACGGATATACGCGATATCATCAATTTTGGCTAAGTGATCCATCACCATTTCCCCAATAAGAGTGCTTGACACTTCATTTTCTCCCTCTTGGTTGATGGAACGTTCGATTTCATTCACGATATTTTCTAGTTGCCCGAGTGATACTGGACGTTTTTCTGCTGAACGAACTAATCCGTTTAATAATTTTTCACGGCTAAATTCTTCACGATTCCCGTTACGTTTAATGACAAGCAATGGCGCCTTTTCTAAGCGCTCGAATGTTGTAAAACGGTAGCCACATTCTTCGCATTCTCTTCTTCTACGAATAGAACGGCCATCATCGGCTGGACGACTATCAACTACGCGAGAACCATTGTTTTTACATTTTGGACATTGCATTGCAAACACCTCTCCTTTTTTGTGCTTATTCGACTTATTATATCATTTTTACAGGAAATTTTCGAGTAGCCACTGATGGACTTTTTGTTCTAACTCTTGAAGCGTTCCTTCATTTGACCACACGATAGTTGCTCTCTTTACTTTTTCTTCTAAAGGCATCTGTGACTGGATTCGCTCTAACGCTTCTTGGCGGGTATATCCGTTCCGCTTTTCCATGCGAGCAATTTGCGTTTCCACAGATACAGCCACCACGATAATATCATCACATAGACTCTCATAGTTCATTTCAAATAAGAGCGGAACATCTAAGACAATAAGCCGTTTCCCTTGGTCTTTGTACGTATTCATCTTAGAAGTAATCTCTTGACGAATGAGCGGTTGAAGAATGTCATTTACTTCCTTGCGAATCGCATCATCGCTGAACATTCTTTTCCCAAGTTCTGTTCGGTTTAACGTTCCATCAGCGTTTAAAATAGACTCGCCAAAACGGTTCACGAGCGCAGTTAATCCGGCAGTCCCTTTTTCGACGACTTGTCTAGCAACGACATCCGCATCAATCACTGGTACTCCTGAGATTTTAAATAAATTCGAAACGGTTGATTTCCCGCTGGCGATACCGCCTGTTAATCCAATGACTCTCATCTTTTTCCTCCAACACTTCTTGTAAGACCTATGTTAGTTCAAAATGCCCTTTGTCGCAAGTTCTTTTCCTGATTAGAGCCCATATTGACACAAAAATACCGCACCCTCGTATTGAGAATGCGGCATGTCGATTATAGACGTTCGTTTAATTCTTTTGCTAAGTCTTCGAATCCTGGTTTTCCAAGTAAAGCAAACATGTTTTTCTTGTATGCTTCTACCCCTGGTTGGTCAAATGGGTTAACACCATTTAAGTAACCTGAAAGACCTACTGCGATTTCGAAGAAGTAGATTAAGTGTCCTAATGTGTAAGCTGACATATCAGGAATGTTCACTACAAAGTTTGGAACTTGACCATCTGTATGAGCAAGTAATGTTCCTTGGAAAGCTTTTGTATTTACAAAGTCCATTGTTTTACCTTGTAAGTATCCTAATCCATCTAAATCTTCTTCTGTTTCAGGAATTGTTACTTCTTCATTTGGTTTACCCACTTTGATAACTGTTTCGAAGATGTTACGACGACCTTCTTGGATGTATTGTCCTAGTGAGTGTAAGTCAGTTGAGAAGTTTGCACTTGAAGGATAAATTCCTTTGAAGTCTTTCCCTTCTGATTCACCAAATAATTGTTTCCACCATTCAGAGAAGTATTGTAATGTTGGTTCGTAGTTAATTAATAACTCTGTCACTTTTCCTTTACGGTATAACACATTACGTGCTACAGCATATTGGTAAGCTTCGTTTTCTTTTAAGTTTGATGAGCTGTATGCCACACGTGCATCTTCAGCCCCTTGCATTAATGCATCTACATCTGCACCAGTTACTGCGATTGGAAGTAATCCTACAGCTGTTAATACTGTGAAACGTCCACCGACATCATCTGGAATTACAAATGTTTGGTAACCTTCCACATCTGCTTCTGATTTTAATGCTCCACGAGCACGGTCAGTTGTAGCGTAAATACGATTTACAGCTTCTTCTTTACCATATTTTTTAATTAATAAATCTTTGAATACACGGAAAGCAATCGCTGGTTCTGTTGTTGTACCAGATTTAGAAATTACGTTTACAGAGAAATCACGATCTCCGATTAAGTCGATTAATCCTTGTAAGTAAGTTGAGCTAATGCTATTTCCTGCAAATAATACTTGCGGAGTTTTACGTTTGTCGCTTGGTAAGTAGTTATAGAAAGCGTGGTTTAAGAAATCAATCGCTGCACGAGCTCCTAAATAAGAACCACCAATACCGATAACTACTAATACTTCAGATTCTTCTTGAATCTTTTTAGCAGCTTCTTTAATACGAGCAAATTCTTCTTTGTCATAGTCGCGTGGTAAGTTAATCCAACCAGTGAAGTCGTTCCCTGCTCCTAATCCTTCGCGTAAGTCTTTATCTAACGCTGTTACTGTTGATTGTAAATTATCAATTTCTTCTTGGCTGAAGAAATCTAATGCTTTTGAATAATCAAATGAAATATGTCCCATTTGAATGCCTCCTTCGTATTCAATAACGATGTATTATTAATTTTTGTTTTTATCTTTTACAAATTTTTCTTGTGCTTCTTCGATCCATTCTGGTAATTTCTTCGCTAAGCTTGAAAAACCAATGGAAGGAACATAGCGCTTGCGATTTTTCTTAATGCGTTGCGGAACATCTGGCACATCGAGTTTTTCCAGTGCTCGAATCGATAAACTAATCTTATTGGAAAATTCATCGACGTCAATCACTTTGGCCGTCACTTCCTGCCCCACTTTTACAAAATCATGCACATTATCCATATATCCATGTTTACACTCAGAAATATGAATCAAGCCTTGCGTATCTTCGTCTAGCTCCAAGAAAACTCCGTAATTTTGTACACCTGTTACTTTAGCCGTAACGATGTCACCAATTCTAAAAGTTTTGCTCATAGAACCTCCTACGCTTTTACGTCCATCGATTCAATGACAACATCTTCTAGTGGACGATCTTGCGCATTGCGTTCTACGCCTTCAATCTTAAGAACAACGTCCATGCCTTCTACGACGCGTCCGAATACTGTATGACGGTGGTCTAACCAAGGTGTTCCACCCACTTTAGCGTATTCTTCAACGATTTCTTCAGGCCAGCCGCCGTCTTTTAATTGTTTCAACATTTGTGCTGGTACTTGTTTTGCAGTAACGATGAAGAATTGTGATCCGTTTGTGTTTGGACCTGCATTCGCCATTGATAAAGTACCATACAAGTTGAATGCTTCTCTTGAAAACTCATCTTCGAAAGTGCGCCCGTAAATAGACTCGCCACCCATACCAGTTCCAGTTGGGTCGCCACCTTGAATCATGAAGTCTTCAATCACACGGTGGAAGATAACTCCGTTGTAGTATCCATTTTTCGCATGTGTTACGAAATTCTCCACTGTTTTAGGTGCTACTTCAGGGAATAATTCCAATGTGAAATCGCCCAAGTTCGTATGCACAGTCACGAGTGGATTGTTTTCATTCACTTCATTCAATTGTGGAAATTGACTCATTTTTCCATCTCCTTTTAATTCATACTGATGATTGCTCATCTACCATCCTCTATTAAACCACAAAAGGCAAACGGGTGCAATTTAGCGTTCTTATCCGCCTTAATAAAAAAATAAAGAATATCTACAAATTTTCCTTAGTGATTTTCATGGTTTCGTGGTATAGTATTTGAGTATAGAAAAAAGAAAGAGTGAAAGTTTAATGACAATATTTCAAAATTATCCATTAATCGCTTCAATTTGCTCGATTCTATTTGCACAATTTGTTAAATTCCCGATTGCACTCTTCTCAAAGAAAGATGGTGCACACGTTTCGTTAGTTACTAGCACAGGTGGAATGCCAAGTTCTCACTCTGCTGCAGTTAGCTCGCTGATTACAGCGCTTATTATTGAATACGGATTTGCTTCTCCACTTGTCGCAATCGCAACAACGTTCGGTTTAATCGTGATGTTCGATGCCATGGCCGTTCGTCGTCAAAGTGGTGAACAAGGAATTCTCCTACAAAAATTATACGAAGAACAAGTACGCGAAGAATCCAGCGCATTAAAGCATGTTGAAATTGAATCTGAAGATGATCCAATTACTCTCTTCGACACAGAAGAAAATAAAAAATTGATTATCAAGAAATATTTAGGTCACAAACCCGTTGAGGTATTTGCCGGGGTACTGACTGGTATCGCAATGGCCTTTATTTTAAGAATGTTCTATTAATTCGGAGGTAAAAAGTGACTCAAGAAATTGTTGATATTATTATTATCGGCGGTGGGCCTGTTGGGCTTTTCACCGCCTTTTACGCGGGCTTACGTCAAGCGTCTGTTAAAATTATTGAAACTTTGCCCCAATTAGGTGGGCAACCAGGAATGCTTTATCATGAAAAAATGATTTACGACATTCCTGCCTTCCCAGAAATTACAGCTGGGGATTTAATCGAGAACTTGAAAAAGCAGCTTGAACGTTTCCCTGAAACTCAGTTTTGCTTAGAAGAAGAAGCACTCGAATTAAACAAAACCGACTTCGGATATGAACTCGTAACTTCTAAACAAACGCACTACGCAAAAACAGTGATTATCGCTTGTGGGAACGGCGCTTTCCGTCCACGTAAACTCGATGTCGAAAATGCAGAAGCTTATGAAAACAGCAACCTGCACTACTTCGTAACGAACTTAGAGCGATTCCGCGACCGTACTGTAGCCATCTGCGGTGGTGGTGACTCTGCGGTAGACTGGGCACTGGCCTTAGAACCAATCTCAAAGAAAGTGACAATTGTCCACCGTCGCCCACAGTTCCGCGCACAAGAACATAGTGTGAAGCAACTAGAAGAATCAAGCGTTGAAATTTTAACGCCTTATCTTCCAGACCAAATTATCGGAGATGGTAAAACTATTCAATCCGTTGTATTGAAACATGCGAAAGGCGAAGACCAAATCGAACTTCCTGTTGACGACTTTATCGTGAACTACGGCTTCTCTTCTTCAATTGGAGGAATGAAGAACTGGGGATTCGAGGTTCAGCGCAACACTATCGTGACAAATAGCCAAATGGAGACGACTCTTCCAGGCGTTTTTGCCGTTGGAGATATCGCAACGTACGAAGGAAAAGTAAAAATCATTGCTACTGGTTTTGGTGAAGCACCTGTTGCCATTAACGCTGCAATGACTTACGTGAATCCAAATAGCCGTCCGAGCACGATTCATAGCTCATCAATGTTCTAACCGTTTACAAAATTTCAAAAAGAACGCTCAATTCATTTGGGCGTTCTTCTTTTTTGTGTTAAAATAAAAAGCTACTCTTTTTAAAAGGGTTTCATAATTTGTTAAAAGGAGGATTTTTCAGATGAAAAGCCCAAAAGAATTACACGAACGCTGTTTAGAATTATTATCTGAACGCGGTGTAGAATTAGAACAAATTGCTGAATTAGTTTATTTCTTACAAGAAAGATATGTACCAGGATTAACGAAAGAAGAATGCTTATTGAACGTTACCAGCGTATTGAAGAAACGCGAAGTTCAAAATGCCGTTATCACTGGTATCGAAATGGATAAATTAGCAGAAGAAAAGAAATTACATCCCTTATTAAACGATGTCTTATCTGAAGACGAGCCTTTATACGGTGTCGACGAAATCTTAGCATTATCCATCGTAAACGTATATGGTTCTATCGGATTTACAAACTACGGTTATATCGATAAAGTAAAACCAGGAATTCTTAAAAACTTAGATGACAAATCAACTGGTAAAGTAAACATCTTCTTAGATGACTTAGTTGGTGCTATTGCAGCTGCAGCAGCAAGCCGTCTAGCACACAGCATTCCAGCAAAAGAAGAATTAGACTAATCAAGCAAAAAGGATGAAGCGCAAGGCTTCATCCTTTTCTAAATTTATAGAGTGATACCGTATACGGTATCACTCTATTTTTACTATTTAATTTTTATGCTTTTTCCATAGAAAAATCAGTAAGAGAAGCGATGAAATAAAAATCAGCATTCCAAGATGTAATCCTGGTGGCGTATAACTCCAAACAATCTCGTGTTCTCCTTCTGTCAGCGAAACGCCCATAAAGAATCCGAGCGCTTTTTTCACCTCTTGCTTCTTACCGTCCACAGTGACACTCCAACCCGAATGGTATGGAATCGTAAAGGTCGCAAAGGTCTGGTCACTATTGGTTACAGTAACGTGTGCCTTCACCATCGCATTTGTATACGACTCAATTGTAATATCATTTGCTTTCTTGTACTGCGTCAATGCGTTTGCGAGCGTTGTGATATCAATCGTATAGAACTTAAAGCCACGTAAATCCCACTCTTTGGCTTTCGCATCCTCAATCGCAAAGGTAATCGTCCGGTCTAAGTTTCCATTTCCAATAATCCATAATTGGTTTTCTTGGAATCGGTTTTCATATGGATAGCTCATGCTATTTAGCAACACTTTTGATTTGTTGACGGAACCTGCTTGTCTTTCTGGAATTTGAACAAAATACAGTTTGTTTGGTTGTAGATTGAACTTCCATTCAATTTTAGCCGATTCACTTTCATTGGTAAGCGTGTATTTCTCCTGACCCTTCGTTAAATTCGTCGTCACAGGTTCTTGGGCGTTCACTTCAGTCAATGCGTTTGTTCCAGAGAGCCCAATCACTTGCAAGAGCTGGTTGATATTAGCTACTGGTTGATTTTTTTCAAAAGCAATCTTCGTTGCTGTATTTTCATTCGTTAAATAACCAAGAGAAAATGCATATGGATTGCGATAAACTGCATAATTCTTTAGCGTTCCTTCTTTGGTATACATGCCGCGTACATCCGAAAAGACACGTTTCTCATCACCATCCATCATAAAACGTGATACGCCAAAGAGCGAATCCAAAATCACATTACGGTCGGTATAGTTTACTACAGATTGCGAAGATGGCAAGCCAAGATGGCTCATCTCTTCAATCAGAGTATGCTCTAAACTTGATGTAAAATGCGAAGCTCCATTATAGCCAAATGCAAGCGGGAAGTTCGCGTGCGACAATCCCTTATGCATTTCCATTCGCGTAAATTCATTCTTATCACTATAGCCTTCTTCGTCAAATGCAATCGCGTATTCCATCTGTTCCTTTAAGCTTAAATTACTGATAAAATAAGGAGTTCTTCTAAAACCGACAAATAAATTCACTATTAACTCGACTATTACAACTCCAGCCGTTAATTGAAGCCTACGAACTCTTTCAGCTCTTCTAAAGAAGAAGGCTAATAAAATAATCGCCCAAATAATAGATGCGAGTATTTTCTGTGCGTTCTCAACATATTGCAGACTTCTTAAGGTCGACAGAATTAGAATAGAGCCAAAACCAAAGATAGCTACTAAAAACTCGTACAAGCGGAACTCATCTTTCCATTGCATTAAGCTTTCTGACGCTAACACCAGCATAAAGGTATTGGCAACCCACGAATTTCTAAAATAGAAACCGACTGGCCGCTGTCCCATATGCCAAATTTGGTCGAATCCTTGAACCGAAAATGAGAGCAGTAAGAGAAGCAACACCACTATCGCTGCTAATTTCTTACGAAGTGTAATCTCTCTTTTAGCAAAAAATGTACATACTCCAAAGAGTCCTAATCCACCAATAAAGAGTTGCGGTAACGCCTTAGAATCGCCCCACTCTTTTTCACCAAAGGATCCTAAGATAAATTTCTGAGGCATGGCTACTAAATCATTCACGGGATTCCATGACCACGCAAAGGTAGTACCAGCACTCGCTTTACTCTCTAGCAACGCACTAAAGACTGGCAATAACCAGAATGCCGCAAGCCCTACACCAATAAGTGTAAATAACGCGATTCTCAATATTCTCTTTGCAGCCTCTTTCAAAGAAACATCCGATGAGAAAACGACATAAAACGTATAGAGTGCTACGAAAAGGCACAACATATACCCTGTATAAAAATTCGTAATCAAACTAACAGCTATGAACAACGGTAATTTCACCGAACGTTTTCCACTCGCCACCTCATCAATTCCTAAAAGAATTAAGGGAATATAAATCAGATTATCTAAAAAGTTAGGATTGAACTGTTGCGATACGACAAAACCACTAAGAGCATATGATGAAGCTAATCCTAATGATACCCAGTAATGTTTCGACACGCCTTTGAATTTCTTTTCTAAGAAATAACCAAACACGACTCCCATGACCCCAGCTCGTAAAAGCGGAATTATATAACTGAGTATATGAAAACTTGAAATTGGAAATATCACATATAAAAATGTAAATGGACTTAAACTATTAAAGCCCCAGACACTTGGCA
>CALCML010000069.1 GCA_937967765.1 uncultured Carnobacterium sp. | reverse complement strand
CGCTAAAGCTTTTTGGACCCCCGGACAATCCGGGGGTTTTAATTAGACCAAAAAACACGCAACTCTTCTTTTTCAAAGAGTTACGTGTTTTAAAAGTTCTATTGTTCAACAGTTGTAGTTTCTTCAGTAGTAGTGGCTTGGGTCGTTGCCGTTGTTTCTTCTGTTGTCTCTACTGAAGCGGTTGTGCTTTCTGTTGTTTCAGTTGTTTCGCTTTGCGTTGTTGTTGTCTCTTCGGATGGTTTTTCCTCTGAAGGTTTCACATCTAGAATAGAGCTCTTCGGAGTGCTGTTATCTTTATCCGATTCATCCAGCGCCATTTCAGCGAAGTCTTTTGACTCTTGGAAAATGCTTTGTTCTTCCTCAGAAGCTGGCGTTAAAATCTCTTTCAGATTCTTTCCGATTGTCGCGTCGACTTTTCCATCGAATTTTTCATGAGATTCTTTAATCGCTAATTTCGCACGATAAGACTCGATGATAAGTGATTCAACAGGTGTTGTCGCAAAGTTCAATCGTGAACCCATATAACGCTTAATTAAGCTTGCCACTTCTTCACGAAGCGTAGCAGGTAATTCTTGGTCTAAAACGTGTTGTGTTAAGAAGTATAAGTAACGCATTCCTTCAATACTAATACGGTCGTTGGCATCACGTAACGCTTGTACTAATGCACGAATCGCGTTCACTTGTTCCTCTTTATTAGATTCACGCGCTTTTGAAGCTAAGTCTTTCAACTCGTCCGCTGTCACACCGTAGTCTTGTAAATTCAACTCACCAACCATACGAACCGTTTCTTCGTGGGTTGCGTTCATCTTTTGTTCTTCAGGCGTTACTTCTTCAGCAGCGACTGTCTCGTGGTTAATGGTTTGCGCCTCGAAGCGTTCCAATCCTTTGACGAATCCTTCTGTTGAGTTTCCTTTTAGTTGCACTTGTTCTTTGTATTCATTCAAGGCTACTAAAATACGGTTCAATGTTACAGGATCGTCTTTGTATTTTTCGCTGGCATGAGCTTTCACTTCATCAATTTTGGCAAAAACAGTCTCCAAATTCACATCCCCTGCCACAAATGGAGGAACGATGACTGGAAGTTTATTTTTCTCATACGCTTCGACGCCGTCTTTATTGACGATATTCATTGAGTGACTATGGTCGCCGTGTGGAATATCAAAGCGTCCATTTACAATGCGAATTGCTGTACGAGAAATTCCCATACGTCTTGCGATTAAATCAATCTCCCTAGAAAGTCGCACTTCTGCAGGAATCGATGGGTCAGAATTTGGCACTTCGAATCGTTTCAATGGAATCACCCAAGGATGAATGTGGTTTTTATCTTGCCCTTGTTCCATATTTTGAAACGCGAAAACTTTTCCGACATACTCGCCTTGATCGTTTGTCACAGACTCGAACTTAATCGTATCTCGTTCCACGCCGTAAGCATACACGATGTAGTCTAAATATTTTTGAATCTCTGGCGATTGCAATGTCCACTCTTCAGCTTGTGGTGTTGCAATATCTGTTGCAGAAGGCGTTACAGGTTGTGCGCTTGCTGTACTTGGTTTTGTTGGTGTAACAGTCCCAATTGTACTAGCGACTCCTGTGTTGCTTCCACCAGTCGATGGTCTTGAAATTGGTTCATCGTCAAAGGCGAAAGAAGCACTGCCGTCTCCGCAGTCTAGCACATCGTGGAAATGGTCGCCGTGCGGGATACGTAATAATTTACATGTTCTCTTCTTGCCATTTTCATCTTCTCTTGTCACTGTTTGTGCGTTTGCTAATTGCGAACGGTAAATAAAATGGAAGTGGTCGCCGTGTCGAACAACAAATCCTAATTCATTTTCACTGACGATATCATTTGGATTGAAGACGTAATTGTCTTCTACTTCTCTAGTCACTGTCTGTGCGTTTGCTAATTGTGAACGGTAGATAAAGTGAAAGTGGTCGCCGTGTCGAACGACAAATCCTAATTCATTTTCACTCACGATATCATTTGGATTGAAGACGTAATTGTCTTCTACTGTACTTGTTGTCGCACCTGGTTTTTTCTGTTCATAAATAGCATCTGCTGGTGGCGCACCATATACAAAATGATAATGGTCGCCGTGTTTTTTCAAATAACCATTCTCAAACACTTCTCCGACAATTGTCTTTGGTTTATTGTCTTTAATTTCTTGTGCTGCCTGTTCGTATTTCGCCATACGCTCAGCGTCAATCGTTGTCTCCTCAGTTGTTGTCTCCGTTGTTTGGGCTTGTTGCTGGGATAATACGGCACCCGATGCAAATAACAACCCAAGCGCAACGGCCCCTCCTAAAATAACCTTTTCTTTCTTGTTCATAACTCTCTCACTTTCTAAATCGTAAAGTTTACGTTTTAGAGTATACTCCCCTGAAGAGACCGTGTCAACAAAATAATTCAAAAAATTTTCAAAACCAAAAAAAGCCTTCCCAAACACTGTTGGAAAGGCTCCCTATTAAGCTTCTACTAATGAACTTAAAAGGTAGGCATCGACTAATGCTTTAGTTGCTTCAACCGAATCAAGATGCGTTCTTTCATAAGAGTGGCTCGATTCAATTCCAGCACCCAGTAAGGCGTGTTTCACTTCTGCTCCAGCACGCATTGCTGCTGAGGCATCACTACCATAATAAGGATATATATCTAATTTAAATGGAATGTTCTTTTCCTTACATAGAGATACAAGATGTTGACGGAAATCAAAATTATATGGGCCAGAACCGTCTTTCACGCAAACAGAAACGGTGTATTCGTCTGTTTGTTGGTCATCCCCCATCGCACCCATATCCACGGCTAAGAACTCTACCGCTTTTTCTGGAATGCTACTGTTAGCTCCCGTTCCAGTTTCTTCAATACAACTGAACATGAAATGAGTTGTTACTGGCAATGTGATTCCTTCTGATTTGTATTTCTTTAATAAGGTTAATAAAATCGCTGCACTCACTTTATCATCTAAGAAACGGCTCTTGATGAATCCTGTTGGTGTAAGGATAAAACGTGGATCAAAGGATACAAAGTCCCCTACTTCAATTCCTAATGCACGCGTTTCGGCTTCGTTTGTCACTTTCGCATCCAAACGAACTTCCATATTATCTTGACTGCGCTCCACCGTTCCCGCTTCACGGTATACGTGTACGCTTGTTTGATGTAAAAGAATCGTTCCAGAAACAGTCGTTCCATTGCTAGCAACGTGAACTGTACAGTTTTCTCCTTCTATCATATTCCAAGCAAATCCACCAATACGGTCGAGTTTTAAGCGTCCATCTGGTTTTACCGCACGAACAATCGCACCAAGTGTATCGATATGTGCCGTTACCACACGATGTTTCTCATCCATTGCTCCAGGTACTGTTACAACCACTAATCCTTTTGCTGTACGTGTTGGCTCATACCCCATATCTGTTAAGACATCGATTAAATAATCTTGCACATCTCTGGTATAGCCAGTTGGTGACGGAATTGCCACCAGTTCTTTCAAGAAGTTTACAGTTTGATTCATACTTTTTCCTCCATTTCACTGTAAGATTAGTATAGCACATTGCTGTTAAAATCAAACTGTTAGCAATTGTCAACCTTCATTGGCACCCATTTTTGTATAAAGGCTTGCATATTAGAATCATTAGATTTATAATATATGTATATTACAACTTGAAAGGATGTATTTCATGAAAAAAGCAATGAAATTATTCGCTGTGTTATTTACAGCATTATTCGTACTATTAGGATGTGCGAAAGAAGAATCAACAGCATTCGAACTAAAGAATGGTCAGCATACTTCAACATTAACTTATTACTATAAAGGAGACGTCGTAACGAAGCAATCTGCTGAAACGAAATACGTTATTTCTGAGTTACCAATCTCTGAAGACGAAGCAATGGAACAACTTAAAGAAGAGAATGAGGAATACACTAAAATCAAAGGGATTACTGCTACTCTAGAATCAAAAGACGGAGTGATTACTCAACTTGTAACGATTGACTATTCCGTAGCTAAAGTGAAAGATCTGCAAAAAGCTTTCCCAGACTCTTTCTCAGGAGATGGTAATGTAGTAAGTTTCAAAGCTTCTAGAGAATTGATTGAAAAAGCTGGCTATACTGAAAAGAAATAATTAAATAAGTAAAACCGGTAAAGAGCTTTCTCTTGCCGGTTTTACGATACATAACAAAAAGTGAGGTATAAATCATGAACAAAACAACAAAAGCATTCGCACTTCTATTCACAGCTGGTCTAGTATTAGCAGGTTGCGGACAAAAGCAAGACTCAACTACTACACAAGCTCAAACAACAGCTGCACCTACAACAGCCGCACCTACAACAGCCGCTCCAACAACAGCTGCTCCAACTACTGTTGCTAAAGCAAAATCAGACATGCCAGCAGATGCTAAAAAAATAGTTCTTGAAGCTAGTGACGAAGCTGTAAAAGCTGTGATGACGTTATATTATAAAGATGACGTTTTATTAAAACAGGAAAGTGTAACTACTTATATTGTTTCAAAAATGGAAGGCGAGAATCCTTTAGAAACAC
>CALCML010000068.1 GCA_937967765.1 uncultured Carnobacterium sp. | reverse complement strand
ATAAGAATTATTATTATCTATACCTCTATATGGTACACATTACCCTTAAAAAAAGCAAACGATATCATTTGGTAAAAATGTTAATTTTTTCTTGATTTTCCAATCATTTTCAAATGTTTCTAAGCGGTGGCCACTTTCACGATTCTTTATTCTAATTGAGAACAGTTATCGATATTTCATCATTAAAAAAACTCTACTCCGCATTAATACGGAATAGAGTTTTGCATTTATGATTCATCCGAGTTTAGCTCTTCAAAGCGTTGTTTCATCGTCGGATTGTTCTTCACGAGTTTCTTCACGGTTAGGTCTTCCGCTTTATTATTGGCTAGGCGTAAATTATTTTCAGAAGAAAGCAATGCGGCTTTTGTCTTCTCAAGACTCTTAATCGTCTTGTCGATTTCGTCAATGGCCGATTGGAATTTCTTACTTGCGAGTTCATAGTTACGCGCAAATCCTTTTTTGAAAGTCTCAAGGTCTTCTTCAAAATGCGTAATATCAATATGTTGGTCACGCATCAAGGCTAACTCTTGTTTATATTGCAATGAATTTAACGCTGCATTACGAAGCAAGGTAATGATTGGAATAAAGAACTGCGGACGCACCACATACATTTTTGGATATTGGTACGATACATCCACAATACCTGTGTTATAAAGTTCATTATCTGCTTCTAGGAGACTGACAAGAATCGCATATTCACATTGCTTCTCGTGACGGTCTTTATCCAGCTCTTTAAAGAAGTGTTCGTTTTTCTTCTTCGTTGCTGTCTCGTCATTTTCGTTCTTCATTTCAAACATGATGGATAGAATTTCAATGCCATTCTCATCATATTCACGGTAGATGTAGTCACCCTTACTTCCCGTTTTGGCATCATTGTCCTTGCCAAATTCTGCGCGCGGGAACGCCGTCATTCGAAGACGATTAAATTCGATTTCGCAATGTTGCTCAAGGCTTTCTCCCACCATCTTCGTTGATTGTTTCGCCTTGAAGTCTTTATAGAACGCAATGGCTTCGTCTTTTGCCTTCAACTCTAATTCGAACTGATCTTTCTTCGAACGTAATTCCAATTCGTATTTTTCTTTCAGGGCCGTTTGTTGTACTTCTTGTTCCTTTTGTTGCAGCTCTTTCGCTTGTTTGAGCTCAAGAATTGTACGTTCTTTTGCGTGTAAATCCTCTTGGAATTTTTGAGACAATTCTACTTCTTTGAATTGGAGTTGTTGTTTTAATTGATCCAATTCTGCTTGGAGTGCACTAAATTCTTTCTCTTTTTGATGGAGTGCTTCTTGCACATTCTTTTCTTCTTTAACATCCGCATTCTTCAATGCTAATTCAAGCGAAAGAATCTTCTGTTCAAAGTTGGCACGTTCCTCATCATATAGACGCTTTTCTTGCTCTTTTGCGAGTGCCTTTTCCGTCTCAAATTGCTTCTTCGCAAATTCTAATTGCTTATGAACATCTTCTGCAAATTCCTTATTGCGCACTTGGCTCACAATATCTGCATACGAGTTCTCATCAATCGTAAAGACCGTTTGGCAATGTGGACATTTAATTTCGTTCATCGAACCCCTCCTTTTTATTTCTATTTCATTCTATCACAATATCGAATTTGAGCACAGACCCAAAATAGTTCATTACCATATATGGTAATGAACTATTTTTTGCATGCAAAAACTCTCCGCGAATCACTTTCACGGAGAGTCTCACTTTACATTTATTATCCAATAAAGGCTTTGATTTGTTCCACACTTTGTGATGAGTCACAAACCACACGCACTTCGCCGCCACGAGCAACTAATAAACCAGGTACTGTTGGCATATTGTATTTCGCACGGAAAGCTGCTAAAGATTCGTTAGCTCTGTCTTCTGAATTGATGAAGTACATTTCTTTCCCTAATGCTTCACGCACTTCGTTGATTTTTGGAGCAAAGCGACGGCAGTATGGGCAAGTTGGACGTCCTACGAAAAGAACGACTTCCTTTCCTTCTGCGATTAACGCTTCTACTTTTTCTGCTGTTGTTTCCACAAATTGGCTTACTTCTTTTTCAAATTGTTCCATGATATCCCTCCATTCACTTTCCTTCATTATGACAACGAAAAAAGAGTAGCGCAACAAATGTGCCTACTCTTTCTTATCTTTAGGATTGATTTCTTTATATTTTTTACGAATGTATAATAGACGGCAAATGAACGCTCCTAACATCCCGATAGCAATACCGCCAATGACATTATCAATAAGCATTCCAATTCCAAATCCGATTGCAATCCCGATGACCATGATAAGATTCAATACGGACATTTCTCTAATTCTATCTTTTGGATCTTGTTCTCTCATCACAACCTCCTACTCAACCACGTCAATATGACACATCTTCATGGCACTTAAAGCATTATCGTGTGACGCTGGTGTTACCCCGGCACAAGCACTTGCAACAACACTCACTGGAACATTAACAAAATGCGCTTTAGCAAGCAGTGCATTACTAATCACACAAATATCTGTACAAATTCCAATTAACGTAATACTTTCTAAGTCTGGTACTTCTTTTTGAATGAGTTCCATTAATTTTTCTGAACCAAATGTTGGTTTTTCAATTCCTTTAGCATTGCGACTCTCTAACGCTTTTTGGATTTGTGGATTTAACTTCCATCCTTTAGACCCTCTGACGCAGTGTACTACTGGTAAGTGACGTCCTTCTTCTGTATCGAGATAATCTTCTCCGTGTGTATCAAGTGTATAAAATACTTTCCCATCAAAATTCTCAATGACTTCAACAGCATGATCGATAATAGCTACTGCTTCTTTTGAGCCAAGTACTCCATCGACAAAATCATTTTGCATATCTACTACAACTAAAACTTTCATTGTTTTCCTCCTATTTATGAAAAAATGCTTTACGGAAACTAAAATAATACAATCCCACTAGAATATATCCTATTCCTACAGCGATAATTGTTGCTGCACCGAAGGATTGATAGAACTGGTATGAAACCGTGGCTCCTATTCCAAAGAAGAGCATGCTCGTGAAATAAAAGAGCACTTTCCAACGGTCCTTAATTTGCCCACGCATCAATCGCCCAAGAACCACTCCAATATCCGTTAAATAGCCCGTAAAGTGAGATGTTCGTACGATAATTCCATGGTAATAAATGAACATCCCATTTTGTGTTCCGACAACAAACGAGAAGAAATATAACCATTTCTCGTCGCGTAATCCAAACAGAAATAATAGAAGCATCATACTTCCGAATATCATTAATAATACTCCATACCGTTTTGTCGGTTCAAATTTTTTCTTCGAAAATAGAAAACCCGACAAGACTCCGCCACCAGAAAAACAGAGAATCATTCCTAGTAAATGGAGCATTGTCCGCCAGTCTTCTTCATTGAAGGACAAAACAAATTGCGTAATATTCCCAGTAAAGTGCGTTGTTGGCGTGAAAAATAGTAATAGTGTGACAACATTGACCATTCCCGCTAACGTACTAAGAAGTGCAATCCAAACATCAAAATAAAAACGTTCTTGTTTCTCCATGAGCCCTACTTTCTAAGCCATATACTATAATAAAGGATTCCCCAGATTGCGATATTCAATAGGAATGTCCACATAAAATAGTGTTTCCGCTTTTTATGGTTAAAAATCACTAACCCAAGAAGCCCACCAAAACCTCCACCAAATAAACCAATCCCAAGCAGTGTTTTTTCCGGGACGCGCCACTTTCTCATGACGGCACATAGTTTATCAAAGCCCATCAATACAAAAAGCAGCCCATTCATTCCCAAAAAGTACAGTGGAATAATGTTATTCTTTAAGTCTTCCACTACTTGGCAAACCTTTCTTCCAGGTCACTCACTTCGAAAATATACTCTTCACCATCGACAAGACACGGAACTCCCACCATTCCCTGTTCTTTACGTGGAGTAAATACTTCTTCAGTATCTCGTACTCTCAAGAATTCTTTTAAATTTCTCATGCTAGCTGTAATATCCACTTCACGTGCAGTTACACCAAGTCTATCCATCGCCGCTTTAAACGGTGCGGTGTCCGGACATAAACTACTAAAATAGAGTGTTTTTTCGTTCATTTGTTTGCTCCTTTACTACTTTCCAATCGTTTGTTGGAGGGCTTGTCTTGCTAATTGATCCGCACCCTTGTTTTCACTTTCAGGAATCCACTTCACAAATAATTGCGGGAAGTGTTTCACCTTCTTTTGAATTTCCTTTAAAACGATTCGGTTTGCTTCTTTTTTCGTATATCTTTTTGAAATGGCATCGGCAGTCACTTTGGAATCGGTATGCATGAAAATCAGTTCTTCTTGATATCCCTCTTCTAATAACCAGCCTAATGCCCAATTAATAGCTGTGAATTCTGCTAAATGATTATCCATTTTTTCTTCCACAGAAATCTTAAACGGCTTCTGTTCGCCATCTTTTAACACGAGGACTCCCAATCCTACGTCTCCTGGATTTCCATTCACGGCCGCGTCCGTATAGACTTTAATCATTTCCGACGACGACCACATGCGTCGCCTGAACGCCATGTGCTCCTCTTGTAATTTCAAAAGTCACCTGTTGGCCTTCTTTCAACGACTTGAATCCTTCTTGTGCAATTCCTGTGAAATGCACAAAAATATCTTCATCCGTTTTTGTATTTTTGATAAATCCATACCCTTTTTCGTTGTTAAACCATTTTACAATTCCACTTTCCATGTGAACTCCCCCTTTAATGTACCTTTATTATACTGTGTTTTCTCTCATTACACCGAAACTATGCCTTCAAAGTACGAATAAATGTCTCATCATTCTCGTACAAGCTTAATAATAGATTTTCTCGTTGCAGTTGCGCCTCTATCCATTCCGCACCATCACTGAAATAACGGTCTATAAATGGACTAACGCGAAGAAAATCGGATTGCGCCTTTTGCAATAATAGTTCTTTCATCTCTTCTTCTAGAGCATTCTGCGTATCAATCAGTCGTTCGATTTCTACAAATACTGGATGATCATAGACCGAAACCACTTCTGATTTATCGACTTCGACCACCTTTTCGCTAAACGCATCATAGTATCGAATCTTTGCAGTCTTCCCATCCGTTAACCAACATTCTATTAAGAATCCTTTCCAAAACAGTTGTGTCAAAGGGCTCATCAGAAAGGCTTTGATAACGGTCCATTTCAATGATGTTTGCATCAACATCAAAGTTGTTGCCATATAATCATTCTGCTCTTCGGTCAATGGCTCGTCTTTTTTCAAACGAGTACTTAATTGTTGAAGCTTCTCAACTTCTTCCTGAGTGAAACGATTCTTTTCTTTCTCGCAGAGCAGTGTACACTCTAGAACCTTATCCATTCCAAGTGCCGCAATCACATCATCGTGAATGAGCCATGCTTCTACTTGCTTAAACTGTTCATTATGAATCGCTACTTTGATTTTCCACAACCAATAACTGGCTTCTGTTGGGAATTCCAATTGATCCTCTTCCATATAAAAGTTAAGGTCATCCCACCGGTTCGCCTTTTCAAGCAATCGGAAAAACTCTTCGATTTCATCAATATACTCATTCTTCTGTACTTTCTCTTCGAAGGCATCGATGGCATTCTCCACAAACGTTTCGAATTCTTCTGAAAGTACGTCTAGTTGTTTCTTTTCCTCGCTCATACACGTCTCTCCTGTCTTATACCTTTCCATTATACTTTAAAGGCGGACAATTAGAAAGCACACAAATAAAAAAGGCTCATGACAATCCGTCATGAACCTAATATTTATTCTTCCTCTAGTGGTAAAAATTCTACAATATCTTTGAAATTAACAACCGTTCGCGATTCACAAATATCTTTCATGCAAGTATTGGATGCATTCCAGTCAATCACAACGATGGCACTATTCGCCAATAATTTATAGATAATCCCAATCATTTCTTGTTCTCTAAAAGTAAATCGAATGCGATTGCCGACTTCTGGACGAATCGATTCTTTTACCTGCAGAATAATACGAACTCCTTCATCATAGGAGACCCCTAACAAATGCGCAATTCTCGATTTGCTCGTTCCTTTACGAAGTTCCGTTTCAACAGTACTCTTGACATCTTTCGTGACACGTTTCGCCATTGCTTTCGCCTCTTTTCACGCCTGGCCAAAATCCTACACTACACACTCATCAAATTTATTATATCACAAATTGTACTTTCTGTGGGCTAGATTTACTAATTTTCTGATTTAAAGGCTTTTCTTTTATGAAAAATTGACGTCTTTCATAAATAAAATTTGCTTTTAGGCGACTTTTTCAGGAAGTTTTGCTCATCCGTGAACATATATTTGTAAAACGCATTCATTTCAACTATACTTTAGATGTAATGAATGGAGGGATTTTGATGTTAGACCAATCAATCACAATTTTGAAATATGAGTACCATATTGCACCGGGAAGTTATTTCCATGTGGAGACACCTTGGGTAAAAGATGTTAGTGAGATTAAAACGGTCATCATTGATCAAGATAATGTTTTTACGAAGATGTTGAGTATTTACCCGAATAACTTCGTAATGTTTTTAGAGCAATTCCCTGAATATAGTATTTACCGGACAAATGTGCCGCTAGAGCTTATTCCAACCGGCGATTCATACCGCGTTTGTTTTGATCAAGCGTGATTACAACTGCAAAAAAGCAGAACTTGGACAATCTTATTTCTCTGCGTCCGAGTTCTGCTTTTTCATTTATTCTTCTATTGGTGCGAGTAAGCGTAGTCCGTTTAAAAGTACTAAAATCGTACTTCCTTCATGTAATACAACTCCCCAACCGATGTTTGTTAATCCAAAGAAATTAAGGACTAATAGCATCACAACGACTGACATCGCAAAAATCATATTTTCTAAAATAACGCGGTGTAATTTCTTACTAATCTTATGAGCTGAAACAAGTTTTTGTAAGTCGTTTTTCATAATCACGATATCACTTGTTTCAATCGCAATATCAGTCCCATTTCCCATCGCAATCCCGATATCTGCTGTCGCAAGAGCTGGCGCATCATTCACGCCGTCCCCTACCATCGCTGTTAAGCCATAGCGTTCTTTTTGAGACTCTATCTTTTCTAATTTTTCTTCTGGTAATACATTTGCCACTACTTCTTGAACCCCAAGTTTCATCCCAATCATTTCAGCAGTTTCTCTTGAATCCCCTGTAATCATTGTTGTATGCACGAGTTCGCTCTTGAAGTAATCGAGCACCGCTTTTGAAGCTTCGTTTGGAAGGTCCATAAAGGCCATCAAACCAACAATTCTATTGTCTTTCACAACCGTAACAACTGTCTTACCTTCGCTTGCCCATTCTTGCATGCGAGTATCGACTTCCGCAGAACGGTCAACTGTATCCATCGGTTTAATAATATGGATTTCTTCGTTTCGAACGACACTTCGAACACCTTGTCCAACAAGTACTTCCACTTCGATTTCTTCTTCCAAAACTGTCCAGTCGCTAAATCTTTGAACAACTGCTTGAGCCAGTGGGTGTGTCGATTGTTTTTCCATCGCAACCACAGCTGGAATCATTGTTTCGTCTTCAAACCAGTAATCTGTTAACTCTGGAGTTCCTTTTGTTAACGTACCTGTTTTATCAAATGAAATCACGCGTAACTCTTGTAATTGAGAGATGGCTGCTCCACCTTTTGCTAAAATTCCCATTTTAGATAAACGAGACATCGCTGCTAAAGTTGCTGGAACGGCACTTGCTGCTAAGGCACATGGAGATACCCCGATAAGGTAAACCATTCCACGGTAAAGTGTTGTATTTAAATCCCATCCCATTAAGAAATATCCAAATAATAGGAAGATTGGCCAAACAATTAAGACGATATTCACATAAATTGGTTCAATCTTTTGAATAAAGGTTGCTTGTTTATTCATTGAATGTTGCGCATTTTCCACAACCTTCATAATTTTCGCAAAGACCGTATCCGTACTTGCTGCAGTTACTCGCATCTCGATACGGCTTGATATGTTCACCGTACTCGCGAACACTTCATCTCCCTCGCCTTTTGAACGAGGCATGCTTTCACCTGTAATGGTCGCTTCGTCAATCGATGTTAGCCCTTTTGTGATGACTCCATCGATTGGCACTTGATCGCCATTCAATACTTCTAAAGTATCGCCAACTTTTAAGCTAGCTACTTCAACGACAACGACTTCTCCGTTTTCTTGGATGAGACGCGCTTGCGTTGGATTCATTTGTAATAAGGCTGTTAGAGACTTACGACTCTTCTCTTCAACGTATTCTTCAAGGAAGTGAGCTCCTGCAAAAATCAAGATTAGTAACGCCCCTTCTTCCGCATTCCCAATTAACACTGCTCCAACTGCCGCAAGTGTCATTAGGATATGCACATTCGGTTGGAACTTCCCTTTCTTCTTGCTACGTTCAATCGTATCTTCAATACCTTCCATCGTTACATGGTAACCTGAAAGGATGACAGTTAGAATGAATAGAATATTCGCAATCCCGTTCCCCATATATTGAAGAACCATCCCGATAATGTAAAGGACTAGTCCTGCAATATAAAAGATGACTGCTTTACTATCATCATGATCGTGACCGTGATGATGACCGTGTTCATGATGATGCTCATGCTCGTGATCGTGATCTTCATGATGTAAGTAATGATCTTGACATGTTTCTCCTTCATGAGTTTCTTCTTTATTCAATAGGTGTTCAAATTTATGTTTTAGGTTATGTGTTAGTTCTTTGAAATCCATGATATCTCCCCTCACTATTTCTTGTTAAATCCATATTACATGAACAAACATTCATATGTCAAGAGATATCTTAGAATTATTCTAAATTATTTTCGCAAAAAAACTTCTTCAATTTCGACGTTAAGAGTTCTATAATAATTAATGTAAGAAATAAAAAGAAAGGAGGATAGAGATGATTAATAACTATTCCAAATCTCGTCATATTACAATTGATAAAGATAACAGACGATTCAAATTGAACAATGTAGTCGTTCCTGGAAAGAAAAAAGCTGGAATTCTTACAAAAACTGCTTTAGCAGCAATGACAGGTGGACTTTCACTATTAATTCCTAGTGGATCGAAAAAAAATATCGACTGGATATCGTTTGATGAATTAGTGAGTTATGAATTAATTCAAAATGACGACATAGTTGTTAAAGGTGGGACAGGTAAAGCAATTATTGGGGGCACTGTTGTTACATTGCTGACAAATTCAGTATTGGGAGCAGCTGGTGCAATTGCTGGAGGAATAACAGGAAAACGTACTAGTAGTAAGAAAATCAATAGTTTAGCAGTAAGAATCACGCTTAATAACTTTGATTTACCTTGTTGCTTTGTTTATTTTGTTGAGAAACCTATAAAAAGCGATTCAAAGGAATATAGAATTGCAATAGAAAATACCCAGCAACTATTAAGTATTCTTGATTTAATTAGTCATAATAAAGACGATATGTATCAAGATGTTAGTATTATTGGGTAAAAAGAAAAAGCCTTGATAAATCAAGGCTTTTTGTGTTTCTATTAACGACGACGTTCTTGGATACGTGCTGCTTTACCACGTAAGTTACGTAGGTAGTATAATTTAGCACGACGAACTTTACCGTAACGAACTACTTCGATTTGTGCTACACGTGGAGTGTGTAATGGGAATGTACGTTCCACACCAACACCGTTAGAAACTTTACGTACTGTGTAAGTTTCGCTGATGCCAGCACCACGACGTTTGATAACAACGCCTTCGAAGATTTGGATACGTTCGCGAGTTCCTTCAACAACCTTAGCGTGAACACGTACAGTGTCACCAGGACGGAATGAAGGGATATCTGAACGTAATTGTTCTTGAGTTAATTCTTCGATTAATTTGCTCATGTTTTTTTCTCCTTCCAACAAACATTCATGACTTGGCCGCTTGTCCAATCAGCGGAATATCGTTATCTCTGAGTGAAGTCTCACTCACTCGAAATATACTATCATACTTGCCTATCAAATGCAAGCAAGATTATCAATTTTTTTGACGATTTTTTACCACTTGAAAACTACGCAGAATGCTCTTCACAACAGTGCTCGCTTGCTAAGTTATAGAGCTCTAACACATGGTGATCTTCAAGCGAATACCACACGTGTTTTCCGACTTTTTCAGCCTTCACGATGTGATGCGCACGCAGTTTTTTTAACTGATGGGAAATCGCAGACTGCTCCATACCAGTACAGTTCATTAAGTCTTCTACACATAATGGTTCGCGCTGTGTCAATAGCGTAATAATATTCAGTCTTGTTGTATCCCCAAGTAACTTGAAGAGCTGCACCATTTCACTACGCCCTTCGTCCTTAGACAACAGTGCTTGAAATGCTTTAATTTCTTCTGCATTTAGATGTTCCGTCATCTAGCATCCCTCTTCCTCTTTCACTTCTTGTAGTAACTTTGCTTCCTCTTTTGAGAGTTCATACTTTTCTAGTAAATCCGGTCTTCTTAAATACGTCTTACGAAGTGATTCTTTCATTTGCCACTGTGCAATTTTTGCATGATTCCCACTAAAGAGAACTTCTGGAACTTCCATTCCTTTATATTCTCTAGGACGTGTATATTGTGGGTGTTCCAGTAATCCTGTCGAATGCGAATCCCCAACGGCAGACGCATCATTTCCTAATACATCTGGCAAGAGTCGCACTGTGGCGTCAATTATCACCGTTGCCGCTAACTCCCCACCAGTTAACACGAAGTCTCCAATCGAGTATTCATCCGTCACCAGCGTACGAATGCGTTCATCATAGCCTTCATAGTGGCCACAAATAAATACCAAATGTTCTTCCTTCGACAACTCTTCGGCATCCTTTTGCGTAAAGGTCTTCCCAGCTGGATCCATTAAAATCACACGTGGCGTCGTCTCAGGAGAACGCTCACGAATCGAAGCAAGTGCTAAGTCGATTGGCTCTACTTTTAGAAGCATCCCAGCTCCACCACCGAATGGATAATCGTCTACATGATTATGTTTATTGTTTGAAAACTGACGAAAATCCGTTGTTTCAAATTCGATTTTCCCGGCTTCGATGGCCTTTCCGATAATCGATTGTGTCATCGGGCCTTGTACCATTTCAGGGAATAATGTTAATACATCAATCTTCATCTTACTCGATCAACCCTTCCAATAAATGGATATAAGCTTTCTTTTCTTCTTTATCAACTTTATAAACGACTGGTTCAATAAATGGAATTAAGAGTTCTTTCTTTCCTTTTTGTTTTACAACCCAGACATCATTTGACCCTGGAGAAAGAATTTCAGTGACTTTCCCAAGTACTTCGCCTTCATCTGTCACGATTTCAAGTCCGATAATTTCATGGTAGTAAAACTCGTCATCTTCGAGTTCAGTCAACTGTTCCTCGGCTACCTTAAGGAGACATTCTTTGTATTTTTCAACATCTTCGATACGATTCATTCCTTCGAACGTTAACAAATCAAAGTTTTTATGACGACGATGACTCGCCACCGTCACAAATGTTAGGAACTCTCCATCTTTAAAAATCGCAAGTTCTGTTCCTTTTTTATAACGTTCTTCGGCAAAGTCTGTCGTTGAAATCACACGCACTTCCCCACGAAGCCCTTGTGTATTTACGATTTTCCCTACTTTATAAAAAGTTGTCATTCCATTTCCTCCTTAAAAGAGTCGTTCTACAATAATCTTAAGCGTCTCATCCGTCACTTCAATATCGTAATCATCAATACATTGACCAAGGATGCAATAGTTTTTATCACGGTTATGCGATCCCATCAGAGAGCTATACATCGAATCTAATTCTAAGTGTTTTTCTACAGATAATCCTGCTTCTAATAAATCTAAGTCTTCCGGTAATTTTGTATACGGCGCTGTACAGGTAATCGTTGCTTTTTCATGCGGTACATACACGACATGCGCTGTTACATCATACAATTCATGGTACAAATAATAATCGACCATTTCTTTCACGATACGTTTCACAAAATCCTTTTCTGTTGCCATTATCCCTCAGCCTTTCTTTCTTTTATATCTTGACGAATCCCTTCAAAAATTTCAAAAATTGGTACGAGAACTGCTGCAACGAATCCTCCCGCGAATCCATTGTTATAAAGGTTTAATCCCCCATGCATTACAACCACGTGGCTCACAAGTGTAATGTGTACAAACCCTGCAATCACCCCAGCAAGCGGTCCATAATATCCGCTCACCGGCGCTAATGTCGTTCCAAAAATCGCAGCCACAAGCGCACTCGTACTTGCCACGTCAACTCCTGTTAAGTAGCAGCCGATCATAATCCCTACTAGCACAGGAACCGTATTTTTCACTTGATTCCCGAAGGCTCCAAAACTCATCGCTCCAATAATACTGCCGACAATCGGACCATTGAGTTGCCCACCATTGATCAGCACATAACCTAATAGGATGAGCCCCATAATACTCATATTGAATGTCACTGTAGCCAAGTTTGTCATCTCTACGAAATCACTTGGCAGACGTCCTGAGAGTTTCAATAGTAATTTAAACTGATATTTTTCTTTCTTTTTAAAATGGAGATAGAAACTTGTCACAAGTAAAATCACACAAAGTCCAATTAAGATTCCATATAAAATCAGCGGACTTTCTGTATTCGCAAGCGCCTTTGTTTCTACTTCGATTTCAAACGCATTTAAAAATCCTAGGACAACCATCCCAACAATCCCAGCCGTAAATCCAACGTTATACAAGCTGAACCCTTGATGGAACCCTAAATACTGCGTTGATAATTGGGGCAAGATGAATCCAATAAAGATTCCAAGTACATAGGCAATCAAAATACTAAATCCGCTTGGTAATACTCCTCCAAAAGTGAGGAAAGAAACTAGTGGTCCTAATGCCGATCCAAACAATCCGACAATCACATAATTTCGATAATTTTGTCTTGTCACTTTCGCATAAATCCATACGCCTAGCATAAACGGAATACTGTTAAAAAGGTTTTTCCCAAAGAATGAGAATCCTGCAAGCATCCCCAAACTCCCAATCACCGTCCCGTTAACAGGAATCTCTAATTTCTTATAACTATAAATATTAATCAGAAGCATAATAGCCACATTCAATAGCGTACTTCCAACAGACGCAATTTGCATATAATCCGTAAACAACTGACTTGGCGAAATTAAAATCGTAATCATCCCATCAAGTAGTCTCTGTGGTGATTCAAGACAAAATGCAAGTAGCATCAAAATAGCGGATAGGCCAAATAAATAATAATATTGTCGATTCATTTGTTCTTTTAATATCGGCTTTTTCTTCATAAGGTCTTCCCTTCAACTATAATTTTACTCACTTATCATACCAAACTCACGAAAAACAATCAAAAACCCGAGTACTAACAACAATAAAAGAACACTCATTATACCGTATACGGTATAACGAGTGATACCTTATACGGTATCACCCATTGTTTCCTTTCCTCTCTCCTTCTCGGTGAAGCATTGGAAAATCAACGATTACAAAGCTTTCGGATTCTATACTAGCAGTACTAGGGGATAGCATTCACAGTGAATTATGGACTCTTAAAAATTTATTTTTTAGAGTCCATTTGAATCTTGAAAGAGATTGAGACTATAGGCTCAATCCGGTGCCCGAGTACAGCTAGTATAGAGACATCCGAAAGGATGCCGTAATCGTTGCCCCTCTTTTCCAGCACACACCCTCTTCCGTCTCTTCCCCCGGTGAAGCTTTGAAGAAATCCAAACTTTTTTATAACTACAAAACGATGACGAAGAATCTTACGGATTTTATACTCACTGTAATGGGGAATCGCATTAAATACGAATTAGAAGGAGTTAGGAAGAATTCCTTACTCCTTCTTTGAGGCTTTAAAGGCGAGAGACGCTAGACTCGAGCCGGTGCCCTTTTACAGTGAGTATAAATTAATCCGTAAGGATTCGAAGTCATCGTTTTATAAATTCTTTTATAGCATAAAAAAGCCTTGGATTTCTCCAAGGCTTCGTCCTATTAATCTAGGTTCTCAATACTAAGACGCACACGTTTTGGTCCGCGAGTACGAACACTATAAGTAATCGTACGGATAGCGCGAGCCACACGTCCTTGTTTACCAATCACACGACCGATATCTTGAGGATTCACGCGTAAAGTATATTCCATGAATTCATCTGATTCAGAGATGTCAATACGAACATCATCAGGGAATTCAACTAATGGTTTAACCATTGACAATACTAATTCACTAATCTCAGGCATTCTTTTCACCTCTCCATCGAATTGTCGACTTTATAGAAATTACTTAGAAAACTTTGATTCGTGGAATTTCTTCATGATACCTTGTTGTGATA
>CALCML010000067.1 GCA_937967765.1 uncultured Carnobacterium sp. | reverse complement strand
GCAAACGGAACTTGGAAACGAAGGTTGGAATTCACTATTCTGGAACAACCATGATCTACCAAGAATCGTGTCACGCTGGGGAAATGATAAGGAATATCGTGTTCGCAGTGCCAAGGCATTCGCCATTCTGCTACATATGATGAAAGGAACTCCTTATATTTATCAAGGCGAGGAGCTTGGACTGACGAATACTCCAGTTTCTAGCATAGAAGAGTTGGATGATATTGAGTCCATTAATATGTATCATGATCGTATTGCTAGAGGATTTAGCGTTGAGTCGATTATGGAATCTCTAAATGCAAAGGGGAGAGACAATGCGCGTAGACCAATTCCGTGGACTGCCGAAGCGAACGGGGGATTTACAACGGGGACACCTTGGTTAGCTCTCAACCCAAACTACAAAGAGATTAATGTAGAAGCAGAGCTACAAAATCCAGACTCTGTATTCCATACGTATCGAAAACTCATTCATCTTAGAAAAGACCATCCAATCGTGGTTTGGGGCGATTATGAGCTTCTTGAAACGTCTTCTAATGTGTTCGCATATTATCGCACGCTTGGGGAAGAAAGATGGTTAACGGTCGTGAATTTATCAGATTCCGAGGAAGAAATCTCTGTAGATGCCCGATTTAATAAGGTTTTGGTGGCTAATACAGAAAATGAGGTTACAGATTTACACGCTTACAAACTTTCTCCATGGCAAGCCTTTGTAGTGGAATTGTCTGGCAATTGAAACAATTTTCATATATAATGTAAGTGCATAAAAATAGGTAAAATAAATTGTGAAATTTTTGTTAATAACTTTTCACAAACAAAGTTGCTAGATACTGTTGCAATAATAATTAAATTTGTGATAATATATATTTTTCATTCAACAAATATGAAAAAATATGGTATAATAGTTTGAATAAAAATAAAAGGAGAAAGGGGATGGACGATGAAAGCATTTTTAGTGAAATTACAAGAAGGTTTTAAATCATTAGGTTTAGCGAGTCAATTGGGAATTACGCTTGGCCTCTCTTTAGCGATGCTAGCAGGTGTTTACGGTATTTCACAAGCGATGAGTCCGATGCAAAAAGTCACTCAAGTCGTAGAAGTACAAACAAGTGCGCCGACAAATTCGTCAACTCCTTCAAGTAGTACTGAAAAGAAAGAAGTCGCCGAGAAAAAGAAAGAGACAACTCAAGCGCCAACAACTGAATCTGTAACCACAGAAAAACAAGTGGTCACTGAAGAAGAAAAGAACACAAGAGAAGTTCAAGGAAATGTTGCTCAGGCAACTCCAAGCCAAGAACGCAGAAGAGAAGAGTCAGAAAATGGTCCTCAGACAAGAGAAGCAACTCCAACTGAAGCACCTACAGTTACTTCAAGTTCAGAAACAGTAGCAACACCACCACAACGATTGAAACCGTTAGGGAATACGGGACAAGAATTTGCAACGTTGGAACAAGCTTTAGCGTGGATGAAAGATCAATTGGACCAATCTTCAAAAGCACAAGAAGCTGGAAAACAAAATTGGGTTTACTCTGGAAGAGCGTATGAAATTCCATGGAGTGACGGGTCTACGACAGCAACCGTTGATTTAACGAAAATTGAGTCTTACACACCAGCTCCTACACCAACAGAAACAACTTCTGCACAGACGTTCGAAACGCCTGGAACAGATCATTTATAAAATTGAGCACTTTGGTAGCAATGCCGAAGTGCTTTTTTGTTGCTCCAAGAATAGGCAACGGAGCAGGTTTATGATAGAATAAACATATCTTATTAGAGGAGTGAATATAAGTGGAAAATAAAGGACGTCGTATTTTAAGT
>CALCML010000066.1 GCA_937967765.1 uncultured Carnobacterium sp. | reverse complement strand
ACCACAAGGAACACAGAAAGGAATGTTTTATAAATGAATTTATATGAATTAAGTATTGCTTTTCAAGAAGTACAAAATATGGAGTTAGATCCTGAAGTAATGAAAGATACATTAGATAGTATCGAAGATGCCATCGAGAACAAAGCAGAAAACATTGCAAAGCTTGTTCGAAATCTTGAAGCTGATGTAACGGCTTATAAAGAAGAAGAGGACCGATTAAAAACGAAACGTCAAGCTACAGAAAACAAAGTGAAATGGTTGAAAACATATTTAGAAGACAACATGAAACTAACTGGAAAAACTAAATTCAAATCCGGAATGTTTAACTTCGCTATTCAAAAGAATCCAGCAAGTGTTAACATCACTGACGAAAAAGCTATTCCAGAAGAATTTCTAATCCAACAACCACCTAAAGTAGATAAGACTTCAATAAAAGAAATCTTGAAGAGAGGAATTGAAGTTCCAGGGGCTGAACTAAAACAAACGGAAGGGTTGAGAATTAGATAGCATGAGAATTCTAGCAATTGACCCTGGAAGCGCAAAGATTGCAAGTAGTACGAACGGTATTGTGTTACTTGATAACGCAAGATTAGTAAACCATTGGGTCGTTCCTTCCGCAAGAGTCCATGATATTCGGAATTGGTTCGAAGAGGTCGGTCGCTTCTTAGATGTGGATGTAGTCGTTATTGAAAAATTTGAAGCTAGAGACAATGACAAATCAAAGGATAATTCAGTTCTTGAAAACGTCGCTTTGTTCAGAGTTCTTTTTCCAGACGCTATCTTACAACGAAACGCAGGTTATCAAACGGATATTCCGAATGAATTATTGAAGCGACTTGGATTATGGAAATTTGAAAAGAGCCATCACCAGGATGTACGTGCAGCAGCAAGGCTCGGACTGTTTTGGGCGATGAGAAATGATGTCAAAGAAGTCATCGATGATATTGGCAAGGTGGTGAATGAACATAACGTTAAAACTAAGAAAGTGGCAAGCTGAAGCAATTGAGAGAAGTAAACGGTCAACATACGGAATCTTCCTTGAAGCTCTCGGGGGGCGTGGAAAAACTATCTGTGCTTTAGCTATCGCCAAACAGAAACAAGCTAAGAAAATCATCATCACAAACAACCGTCTTTCGATTCTTGAAGGTTGGAAAGATGCCATCAAAAAAATGAATTTTGATTCAGATGTTGAGTTTATTATCTCGACTGACCGAAGTATTCAAAATATGTTAAAAAAAGGCTCAAAATTCAACTGTGACGTGTTGATTATTGATGAGTGGCAGAATATGTCATCGGAGAAGCAAGTGACTCTATATCGTCGCATAAAGCGAAAATACACGATAGGTCTTTCAGCTACTCCAATCAGAAAAAAGGGGCAAAATTTCTACCCACTCGAAAAAACAATTTTCGGGTTTGCAAATCCAAATAATAAGTTTGATTGGCAAAAAGCACATGGAAAAATGGTTTATGATCCATTCACTTATTCGAAAGAAAAATGGGAGGATTTTAGAGACTATGAACGCTACGTCAATAATCTTCCAAACTTCTTCAGATGGGAAGAAATCGAAGACATCGAAAACGCCGTTGAAAACAACGGTTATGAAATTAAATTTTATCCAGTAACGGTTGAACCTGGTAACCCAGATAAGTTGAACAAGTTTAGAAAATTAAATCTTGTGACCGTAAACGGTGAAACAGCAATGGCGAAACAATCTTTTGGACGGAACACGTTTGAAAGATACCTCAACCAAGCAGGAGTAGAAGTCGATTTCCCGAAAATCAAACCAGTGAATGCTGATACTCCACTGATGTTAAAACTCGATGGATTAATCGAAAGAGCACCACATGACATGTTAATTGTCAGCAAATCGAAGCAAATTGTAAATGTCATCAAAGAACGACATCCTAACATTGGAATCTGGACAGGGGACGTTCAAGAAGGTCTTGACAGAAAAGTAGTAGTTGCTACCAACCAAGTTCTAGGAGTCGGGGTTGATGGATTGCAGCATAAATACCAAACAATCGTTGTTCTAGATCCAGTTGAAGAAGGTTCTGGAGAATATGACGATTACCGTCAATTGTTATGGCGAATAACAGGAAGTAGACAACAACACGATGTAAACGTGATTGAATTTTATTATAAAGGAGAATGAAAATGTTTAAATTACCAGAAAACAAACCACAAGTTCCAAAGGACACGCCTCGTAACTATTTCATCTATGGTGAAACCATGAGTGGAAAGTCTTATCTTGCAAATGAGTTTCCGAATCCGATTGTATTAAACACAGATGGGAATGCAGAAGCAAACAGCGTGCCAAGTATCCAACTATTAAATGACAAAGATAAATCAGGGCGTATCACTAATTCAGTGATTAAGCAGCTAGGAGAAATCTTATTAGCTCTACAAACACAAGAACATTCATACGAGACAGTCGTAATTGACGTTATCGATGATGTTATAGAGATGATTAAGATTGCGGTTTGTGACGAACTAACTCCACCAGGTAAACCTCGTTTGAAGTCATTATCTGAAATCCCATACGGGAAAGGTTACGACTTCTTCAATCAAGCTATTACGGAACTAGTGATTGACCTTAAAGCATTACCAATGAACGTGATTTACATCAGCCGTCAAATCTCAGAATATGACGATAACGGGAATGCTACGAAAGACAAGCCAAGTCTAAAAGATAAGTATGTGAACCTTATCAACGGTAATTCGGATTTGATGATCCATACAGAAAAAATGGGGAATAACTACAACCGTGAAGTTGACAGAAAACGTAAAACTTACTATTCGGACCAGGTTGATGACAAAGCGATTTTAAAAATCTTATCAACCATTAGAGGTGCTGTTGAACCTCCTCGAAAACAACAAGCAACAACAAAACCAGTTACAAAAACAAAAAAACAGGAAACAGTTGAAGTTTCTAATAATGAAGACGAATTATTTTAAAAATAAAGGAGAAATGAAAAATGAGTTTATTAAGTATTGCAAAGAAAATTAAAGAAGATGGATTTGACCCTCGTAAAGATAGCGTGAACGGACCTGCAGCATTACCGGCTGGTGATTATACAGTGGTGCTAAAACGAGCACAATTCAACATTGCACCAAGTGGGTGGGAAAGCTTAGGATTCACATTTGAAGTTCGTGATGGCGAATTTAACGGACGTACTGAATATGTATCTTTCGGAACATTATCCGAATGGAATGGTAAAGACTTGTCTTGGTCAGTAGAACGAACAATTAAATTCTTTACAAAAGCAATTGAACTTGCTGGAGACAAGGTTATGAAGAACGACTTTGAAGACGGAAGAGCATTAGCTGATGCATTAGAACGTAAAGCAGTCGGTTCTTACTTCACATTAAAAATCATTGAAACAAAAGGTAAAGAAGACAAAGTATATCGCAACTATGATATTGAAGAAAATGCTGAAAACGCGATGAATACAGTTGTTGTAGAAGAAGACGATTTGCCTTTCTAAAAATAAGGTGATCTCATGCATTCAATGAAAGAATATGCGCTGCTATATCAGCAAAAAGGGTTCTCGGTCATCCCGATTAGTCCTACAACTAAAAGACCATTAATTGAATTTGCGGATAAACCACCTCTTGATGCTGATGGAATTAACGAAGTTTGGAATCAATATCCGAATGCGAACATCGCACTAAGGACTACAAACTTCTTCGTGATTGATATCGACAAGCACGGACAAACCAGTGGATTTGATTCGTTGAAGAATTGGGAACATTTAAACCTAATCGAGCCCACACTTCAAGCCAAAACCGCATCAGGAGGTAAGCACCTATTCTATTTCAAGCGTGATGATATCCACATCAGTCAAATGATTGGATTCCTTCCAGGAGTGGATATCAAAGCGCATGAAAACAATTATGTATTAGTTGCACCGTCCGCAACGGATAAAGGGCAATATGAATGGGACATGGAGAAATCTCCTGAAAAGGGGACGATGATTACTCCCTCCAGAGCCTTAATTGAAGCCATCATCCAACAGTACAAAATCACCAATGGACGTGAATTTGATTACAGTGATGGTTTAAGGTCGTGGGTTAGTAAGGGCAGGACAACCGGAAAAACAAAAACAACGGAACTGTTCGAAATAATCGCGAATGGATTAGGTGATGAAGGAAACCGTAATGATAAGCTCGCTAAATTTGTGGGCGGATTATTATGGCGAGGAGTGGATGAGATGGATGTGTTGTCGTTAGCTAAGATAGCCAATAGCAATACTCCAAATCCGCTATCGATGCAAGAATTAGAAAGAACGGTAGTAAGTATGATTAACAAAGACAGGAGGTGATTGTGATTGGCGAAGTAGTGAGTTTTTACAAGGATTATGAACCGATAAGAAATAGTAACGGGAATTTAAAAACGAACAGTCCAGTAAACGTGTTAAACGCATTTCGTGCTGATGATCAGTTAAATCTCTATTTGAAGCATAACGAGTTCTCTCAAGAGCACGAATTAACAAGAAACATCCAACTTGGAAACACGCTTCTAAAAAAAGGAGAGCTGCCTTCGAATTTTGAATCTGTAGTCAAAGTGTATTTTGAGAATGTTACTGGCGCTGCATTTACATCTCAAGCGATGATAGATGGAATGGAAACCTTCTTATCTGAACGGTCCTACAATCCAGTGAAAGAGTATATGGAAGAAGCTGAAAAAGGCTGGGACAAACGGAAGCGCATTGGACAAATGCTGCAAGTGTATCTAGGAGCTAACCAGGACCCTTTAGTGTCTAAAATCGCTGAAATGTGGATGGTAGGTGCTGTTGCCAAAGTGTATGAACCTTACGTTAAATTTGACTACGTTTTGGACTTGGTAGGTGGTCAAGGGGTTGGTAAGACTTCTTTTTTGCAGAAGCTTGGTGGTCATTGGTATACGGATGCTGTAACTGATTTTGCAAATAAGGATAATTACGACATCATGCTAAAACATTTAATTGTAAATGACGATGAAATGGTCGCTAGTGATCGCATGAGTTTTGCAGAAACAAAATCGTTCATCTCTAAAACAAGTTTACGATTCAGAAAACCGTACATGCGCAGAACGCAAGAGTTCGCAAAGAATTTCGTTCTAGCACGAACAAGCAATCACGTTGAATACCTCAAGGATAAAACAGGAGAACGCCGGTTCTTACCTGTACTAGCATGTAATAGCAAACAAAAAAAGCATCCTATGAAGATGACGGATGAAGTTGTGAAACAAATTTGGGGTGAAGCCGTCACCCTTTATAAAAGCGGTGTGGATTTGATGTTTGATGAAGAAACAGAAGCAGAATTAGTTGAATATCGTGAGCAATTTATGTTCAGAGATGAGATTGAACTTCAAATCCTTCAATACCTGGAAATGCCCGTTCCTAAGGATTGGGAAACGAGAACAACAACTGATCAGTATATTTATACGACTAAATATTTTGCAAACAGTCCTGACTGGACTTCAGGGGGACAACCGATGAATCGAGTGGCTACTCGAGAGATTATGTTCAATTTGTTCCATAAAGAATCGAACGACCAAAAACTATCTCGGAAGATAAGTTTTATTATGGATAATTTACTCGATTGGAAGAAACAATCGTACAAAGTTAACGGAAAAACAACTAGAGGTTATAAAAGAATTTTACCTTAAAAAAAGGTTACACGTATGGTGTAACCTTTGGGTAAAATCGGTATCTACGTGTAACCTTTTACCACATGTAGTTACACGTAGGTTACACGTTTTTTTCGCTACGTGTAACCCTTAGAAACGTTGGTTTAACAATGTTTATAGATACTTTTTATATAAAAAGTTACATGTTTACATGTTTTTTTTAGAAAAAGTATATTGTAAGTATAAAAGCCTATTAAATCAACATTCTTATGTTTTTATTTTAATGTTTTTGAAAAAAACGTGTAACCGTGTAACCCTGAGTTAATTTTAAGAAAAAATAGTAAAGGAGAGATGCTCATGAACGATATTAAATTGTATGTCATTAGAGATGCTAAATATCCACAATGGTACTTCCAACGTATTAATGACTACTCAAGCATGATGGGATATCTTGCAAAGAATCATCCGAGATATACGCATCAATTTACAACTGACATTAAACAAGCGATGCATTTTAAAACGCCAAATGAAGTTTTAGAGTTTATCAAAGAACATTCTATCGAAGGGAATATCGTGAAGGACCCGTATCAAGAACGATTCAGTAAGGTAGGGTTTAAGTACATGGGTGAAAATTACGGTGAAGCTATTACTTACATCCATGGAATGATTGAAGATTCCAGCGATAAGATGTTAGCTGCTTCCAAAGCGTTAAAAGTGAATGCAAATACGCTGATTAAATTTATGAAAGACCCGTACTCAGTTGCAGCTCATATTCGAGATCGTATTGTAGAGAATTTGGTAAATCTAGAAAAGGCGGTGAAGTCAATTGGCTAAAAACAAATTTGAAAAATTAAAAGACGATGTGCATTACTTAATTGTTGCTCATTGCAAATATAAGGACATGTCGATGTATGACAGAGCGTTGAAACAGTTCCAGAAAGATATCAATTATGGACAGCTTGAAGAAATGAGCTACGATGAACGATTCGCTTTCTTGTTGGGATTTGAAACAGCGTTGAAGGCAGTAGAGTCTATTCCTTTAAAAGAAGGTAATAAACTCAGGAATAGTGCTCGAAGATTAGATAAACCGATCGAACAATGTGGCTTAATGAGTGCGACTTAGGAAGGTGAATGTTAATGGGAAAATTAGAAGAATTTAAGGAAGAAAGAGCGGTACTGTATAAGAGGGTGTCGGAACTAGATAAGTCGATTGAAACGTTAGAAAACGCGCAGTGGGTATTTGAAGAAGGAGAAGATATTTGGTTTGTAGACCAATTTGGAAATATTCAGTGGGGTAGATGGGGAGGACAAGCGTGGAGTGATGTAGCTTTCATCCAAGGACACATTTTTAAAACTGAAAAAGGAGCGAGATTAGAAGCACAAAGAAGGAATCTGTTGCAACGCTTCAAAATGTTTAGAGATAAGTGCAATGATGGCTGGGAGCCTGTTTCTGGGAAACGATGCAAGAATTCAAAGTTTTTCATAGGATACGGTTGGAATTCTATAGATGAACAATACAAATTAAAATCATTAGAACTAGGTTCAAGCAATTTGTTTCATCAATTTGGCTACTTTAAAAATCGTGAAGACTGCGATAAAGCTATCGAACTTTTCGGCGATGAAATCAAAAATCTGTTTGTGGAGTGTGAGTAGATGAAAACAATTAACGAAATACAAGACGATGATTTGGTTTTTAACGAACATACCCGTTCTCAAATATATGTATGCGATTTAAAACGTGAATGGAACTCGTTAAATGAGAATGAGAGAAGTGGTTGGAGAACTCTAAAAGAAAGAGCAATTAAATTATCTGCTGAATCTGTATTGGATAGGATATATGAAGATATGGAACAAGACGGATATGAAGACATGTTTGTTCATTTGTGGGATGACACGGACGAAGAATTCAAACAAAGGATGCAAGCGTTACTTGATGAAATTTCTAATTTTCCAAGTGCGAAAGTTTATGACATTGATGAAGATATCAATCCATTTGTGGATTTGGAGGAAGATTAGATGGATTTAACATATAGTGAACAATTCAAAGACTACATCGAAGAACAAATAGATATCGTTTATCCACAAACCATTTATAAGTTTCCTAACGGGTACGGTGCAAGTGTAATTAAATTCAATTACGTGTACTTTGGAATTGAAATTGCAGTATTAAGATTTGATGAAGATGGTAATTGTGACATTGATTACAGCACACCAATCACAAACGATGTCATCGGTGGATTGAATGAAGAAGAACGGGATAATGTTTTACAACAGATTTTCGATTTAGAGAAGGTAAAGGTGATTTAAATGATTAAACCAGAAATATTAGATAAAAACAAGTTAATTATGAGAGAGCTAATTGGAACAGCAACTAACGAAGAGAACGGCGAAAAAATTGAAATTAGTAAAAGTATATTCGGAATGTGTATCATTGTTGGCTACAAAGGTGAATCTGTAATTTGGAATATAAGAGACATGGTTGAAAAATCGGTTGATTTAATTGATAAACAGGATAGGGAGGGTTAATGGCATGAGGACGAATCAATTATGGGTAATCTTCTGGCAAATAACAACATATACAATCTTAGTGATGAATTTGATTGGAAATCCGAGAATCCATATAGCATTTGCGTTATTAACATTATTCGCAGGGGCAGTCGCTGGATTCCAAAGAGAGGAGAATGATAGATGATAACAGTCTACTCAAAGCCTAGATGTATGGATTGTATGTACACAAAGATGTATCTCGACCAAAACAAAATCAAATACGAAAATGTGGACATCGAAGCGAATCCAGGAGCGTTTGAACTCTTAAAGCATTATGGATTCACATCGCTTCCTGTTGTGGTGATTGATGACGAATTTAGTGACCCGAACAAAGCTTGGACGGGATTTCAAGTCGATAGATTAGAAGCTCTATTGTGAGGTGAATAATGGACGAAAGAGGTTATTACAGACTATGTGCTGGAATTATTGAAAGAGCGGTTGATGATTACAGAACGTCTCTAAGGTATTTGCTGCACAAAAAAATAGTTGATAATGATTGGAATCTAAAAGAGAAGCATTTTAAAAATAGGCATCATCGAGAAGCGTGGAATATGAAAATGGACTGCGAACGGTTCTTTTTTAGTCAATATTTTGATTATTTATCAGATACTGAAGACTTCGGACCAACGCTAGTAAATAAGATTAGAGAGGATGTGAAGAATGGGAATTAAACATCAATTAAAACAAATTCGTTTAATCGATTTGGAAGTAAAAACAAAAATGGAAGAGTTAGATCGTTTAAATAATTCTTTCTTGAAATCTCCTTCTCTAAAAGAAGTGAATGTGCAAGAGTCGAAAGTAGGCCTTAAAGACGATGCTTACGTCAAATTGATTAGTTTGAGTGATTACATCGATAAAAAGGTTGATAACTTAATTGATTTGAAATATCAACTGATTAAAGCAATTGAACAATTGGACGATTCTAAAGAACGAACCATCATTTGGATGAAATACATCTCTTCTAAGAATTGGGATGAGATTGCTGAAGAATTACAAATCTCTAAAACTACACTATTCATTCTTCATGATGAAGCTGTTAAGAAAATCGAAAAATGTACTAAAAAAGATGACTCTGTACCGAGTAGTACTAATGAATCTATGATATAGTTATCATGTGGAAGTTGTGGAAAGAGATATTCTTTTTTCTCGTGGTTTAAACTCCTTTATTTTTACCTATTAAGTGATGAGCTTAATAGGTTTTTTATTTAAAAGTGTGTGAGTCGTTTTGAACGGCTCTTTTTTTATACATTCATTAGGAGGTGGTTCAGTGAGTGAGTAAGTTAACAACAAAACAAGAGTTATTTGTTCAGCATCTCGTCGCTGGACAATCTCAAAGGCAAGCGTATAGGCAAGCATACAAGGCTGAAAAAATGAGTGATGCAGCCGTGGATGTAAAGGCTAGTAGGATTTTAAAAGAGGCTAAGATTAGGCTAAGGTATAGGGAACTTTTAAAAGAGTTTTCAAACATGGCTCTTTGGTCTAGAGAACAAGCATTCAACGAGTATGAATGGCTTAAGAATCAAGCTAAGGAAGATATTAAATTGCAAGGCGTTCGACAAGCTAATTCAAATGCTTTTGTGAACGCGCTTGAAGGCATGAATAAGATGGCAGTTGTTGGAGATGAATTAGTCAATGAGAAACTTCAACAAGAAATCGATGTTCTTAAGTCGAAAGTAACGAAGATAGACGAAACTAACGAATCGAAAGTTGCGGAATACTTGAATAAGTTAGGAGATGAATTGGATGAGTTTGCGTGATGTGTATACTCCTAAACAAATTCAAGTTGCAAAACGTCTTCGTGCTTCTGATTGGTTTATCTGTGTGCTGCACGGTGCTAAACGTTCAGGGAAAACAGTATTGAACAATGATGTATTCCTGCAAGAATTAGTTCGTGTTCGTAAGATCGCGAATGAATTAGGCATTGCAGAACCTCAATACATCCTAGCTGGAGTATCAAGCCGGACGATTCAAAACAACGTATTGCAAGAGCTGTATAACCGATACGGAATGGAATTCAAAGTTGATAAGCACAACAGCTTTAGATTGTTTGGAGTAAAGATTATCCAGGCTTACACAGGAACAATTTCAGGGCTTGGAAACATTCGAGGGATGACAGCGTTTGGTGCATACGTCAACGAAGCGTCTCTTGCAAAAGAGCAAGTATTTAAAGAAATCGTTTCGCGTTGTTCTGGTGAAGGCGCTCGGATTGTAGCAGATACAAACCCTGATAATCCCAATCATTGGTTAAAGCGTGATTACATCGATAACGAAAGCGAAAATATCATCAATGAGCATTTTAAACTGGATGATAATACGTTCTTGTCGAAGAGATATCGTGAGAGCATCAAAAAAGCTACTCCTTCAGGAGTGTTTTGGGATAGAGATATTGAGGGCCTTTGGGTTATCGGTCAAGGAGCTGTATACAAAGACTTTAATCGTGAAATTCATTATGTGGACGATGTTCCTTATGAGAAAATCAGTAGCTACTTTGTAGGCGTTGACTGGGGATACGAACACTACGGCGCCATGGTAGTGATTGGAGAAACGGATGACGGAACTTGGTATTTAGTCGACGGTTGCGCTGAGAAGCATAAAGATATTGATTTTTGGGCGATGAAAGCAAGAGAGTACGCTGATAAATACGGTGAAAACATTCCGTTCTATTGCGATTCTGCACGTCCAGAGCATGTAAATCGACTATGGAATGATGGCTTGAATGCGTTCAATGCTGATAAGTCTATCTTGTCTGGAATTGAAGTTGTGGCTAAAGGCTTCAAGACGAATAAATTATTTATTTTAAGGAACGCTATTCCTCGCTTTGATGAAGAAGTTTATCAGTATGCGTGGGATGAGAAAACAGGATTGCCTGTTAAGGTATTTGATGACGTTATGGACGCTTTGCGTTATGCATTGTATTCAAACGTTACGAGAAGAAATGGATTTGTGGGGTGATTGAAATAAAAATCGAAGAAATTATGAGTAAAGATTATGAGATTGCTGCTAAGGCAATTGATACGGCTATCAAAGAGCAAATAGGAAAAGAATCCTACTCGACTGCTCAGACAGCTAGTCGATATTACGAGAGTGATCATGATATTAAGAACAATCGTATCTTCTATTTGGACGACAACGGTGTTCTGAAAGAAGATAAATATGCAACGAACGTTCAGATTCCACATAGCTTCTTCACTGAGTTGGTGGACCAGAAAGTGAACTATTTGATGAGCAATCCAATTCGATTTGAAGCGAAAGAAAATGACGAGCTGCAACGTTTGATTGATGAATATGTTGATGAAGACTTCCAATTGTTCGTTTCAGAATTATTAGAAGATGTATCTATCAGTGGTGCGACTTATGCTTATATGAGAACGAACGCGGATGACAAGCTATGTTTCCAAGTCTCAAGATTCTTAAAAACATTCATGGTCTATGACGAAACATACGATGAAGTCGCAGTTATTCGTTATTACAAGAAACAAATGCAAGTCGAGAACAAGCTGCTAGATGTAATGTTCGCAGAGTGTTGGACGGATGAGAACGTGACGTACTTCAAAACGGACCGCAACGGCAAATTAGTATTTGATAAAGACCGTCAAAAAAATCCGAAACCACATGTGGTTGCAAAAACGGATAACGGAACGTATTTAACACGTACTTATGGACGTATTCCGTTTTACAAATTATCAAATAATCACAGTGAGAAATCGGACTTAGCACCGATTAAAGCGCTAATTGATGATTATGATTTGATGGCTTGTTTCTTGTCTAACAACTTAATGGATTATGACAAACCGATTTATGTTGTGTCTGGCTTCCGTGGAACGAACCTTTCTGAACTTCGACAAAACATCAAAGCTCGCGGAATCGTAAACGTTGGTAATCCAGATAATAAAGGGAACGTTGACTTAAAGACATTTGATATTCCTTTTGAGGCACGAAAAGCGAAACTGGAAATCGACAAAGAAGCAATTTACAAATTCGGTATGGGATTTGACAATTCTCAAACTGGAGATGGGAATGTAACAAACGTGGTGATTAAATCACGATATACGCTTCTTGAAATGAAGTGCCGTAAAGTAGAGATTCGCTTGCGTTCTCTATTGAAATGGGCTTTACACGCAATCATTGATGATATCAACAGATTGAACCAAACGAATTACACAACAGAAGGCATTCAAATTCTTATTGAGCCGGAAATGATTGTAAATGAATCGGATATTGCTAACATCGACAAACTAGAAGCGGAAACAAAACAAACGCTTATTAATGCCATTGTATCAAGTGCTCCTTATTTAGGAGAAGATACGGTTATTGATATGATTTGCAAACAATGGGGCTTAGATGTTGAAGAGGTTCGCAAGGCAATTGAAGCAGATTCAGAAGTAGGTGAAAACGATGAATCAGTGGGAACAAGAACTACAGAAACTGGAGAAGACTCAAGACCTGAGGATGAATAGGGAATTGTATCACATATACTCAGACACGTTGAAAGACGTTAAGAGTAAATTGAAAGCATATCTCGATGAGTATGAGGATTTACCTTATTGGAAACAACAACAAACTGGTAGGTTAAAACAATTGACAGACGAGATCGTTGAAAAACTTCAAGAGGTATATCCTCAAACTAAGACTGTAATCGAGAATTTCAAACAAGAGCAGTTTGAAACGGGGTATTACGGTGGATACTATACTGTGGAAGAATCGCAGCAAGCAGATTTGCCTATAGCGTTTCTTCCAGATGATGTTATTAGGTCGGCGGTAAGACGTCCAGTTGCTAGTAAAACATTGTCTGAACGCTTGTATAAAGCACGAAATAGATTAGCGAATCGTTCCCAAGGGGCAATAACCTCTGGGATTCTTCAAGGGCATGGATACGCTGAAATAGCTAGTGTAATATCAAGTAACTCAGAAGCGAATTACAGACAAGCGTTGCGAATCGCACGTACTGAAGGTGGACGTATGCGAACGCAAGCGAGGCAAAATTCGTATGAAGAGATGGAAAAAGTAGGCTGTGAGTTACAAAAGCAATGGCTTGCAGCATTGGACCGAAAGACTCGTAAATCCCATGGTCACTTAGATGGTCAAAGAGTGAAGATTGATGAGTTCTTTGTGTCAGACGGATACAAAGCCATCGGTCCAAGATGTTTCGGTGTTGCAGGTATGGATATCAATTGCCGCTGCACTACTATCACGATTGTAGATGGAATCAATCCAGATTATCGAAGAGATAACGAGACTGGAGAGAAGATTTCGTTTAGAACGTATGATCAGTGGAAAAAAGACATTGACGAACGTCGCTTTTTGATGTCCGACGATGACGACTACATGAAAGCAAAGAACATGAAGTCACATCAATTAGGCAGCAAACGAACTATTAAAGATGAACAGGTTAGTTTTAGTGGTCGTAAAGTGTTAACCTCAAATCATGATATGTATGTATCTGATAGTCTAAAAGGGACGAAAAAGAGCATCAACTATTACGAAAAGCAGGTAGATAAGGCACTAGAACTGCTAGATTTACCAACTGGGGCAGAGAAACCTAGAATTGTACTGATGGATGCTAAGAAAGACCTAGGGAGACCAAATGCATTTGGTTCGTATTCACCAAGTACAAACACGATGTACTTAGATGCAACTACTCCAGGACATAAAGCGATAGTGAAACGTCTGAAAGCTGCAAACAAATTTTGGGAAAAAGAGGGCGAACCCTGGAAATTCTTCGCGGTAGATGACGATTCTATGAGTCCTATAATCCATGAATTTGGACATTATCAACAATATCAATATGTAAATAAATACGCGGAGCAAAATGGCATAAGTTATGCTGAAGCGAAGCGTAAATTTAATGCAAAACTGCTTGATATGATTGATAAGAACCATTATAATATTGCTAGAGATATTAGTGGTTACGCTAATAGAAACTATGAGAAATATGCGGATCAGTTAAAACAAACAAATGAGATACTTTCTGAAGCATATACGCTTTCTATTTTAAAATCACATGCATTAGCGGATATTATAAAAGGACTATTAGAAGGAGGTGTTTGGTGATGCGTGCAATGACTGAGAGAGAGATGGAATTGTATAAATTAATAAAACCGTGGTATACAGAAAGTTATACTTCAAAAGAAAAATTTAAACCAGACACGCCTAAAGAAATTCTGGAATTGAATGAAGAGTACGAAAGGATATTTGAAGAAAACGAGATTTTCCATTTCGATTATTAAATAATTAAAATAAAAAAGTTTAAGGATACAACCAAAAAGGTTGTGTCCTTTTTTGTTGCAACAAAACTGACCTGGGCAAGTCAATAAACTACCTACTACTCATGTGGAGTATAAGCACAAAAAATATATCCGCTGTTGGAATCAGCATAAAATTGGAGGGATAAAAAATGGAATGGATTATTGACATTCTAAAAAAGTATCAAAAGGAAGATGGCACGATTGATTTAGCTACTGCAGAGCAAGAAATTAAGAGTGAATTTCCTAAACAAGCAGTTCCTAAAACTGTTTTTAACGAAAAGAGTGAGCAATTGAGAACAGCAAATGCGACAATTAGCGAACTAAAAAATAACAGTAAAGGCGGTCAAGACAATCAAGACGGCCAAGGGAACGAAGAATTACAAACGCAACTAGAAAAATATAAAAAACGTATTGCAGAGTTAGAAGCGCAAGAGAAAACGAACGCTATGAATTATCAAGCTCGTTCTGCTCTTGAAAAAGCCGGCATTTCTGATGTGGAATATGGATTGTATTTACTAGGCACGTTAGAAGCAGACGAACAAGGAAATGTTAAAGATTTAGATAACAAGATTAATGATTTACGTACATCTAAACCAGTATTTTTCAAGGATGAAGCACAACCTTCATCAAATGGTTACAAAGTTGAAGATACTAAATTAGACGACAGTAAAGAAGCAGTATCTGAATTTGACAAAGCTTTTGCTGAAGCTGCAAAAGCCTTTGGGCTAGAAGAAACAAAACAATAACAATAAGAAAGAGGTAAAAATATATGGCAAACACATTAGAATATTCAAAAATTTTCCAACCTTTACTTGACCAACAAGTGACTCAAGAATCTACAACAGGTTGGATGGAAGCAAACGACAAATTTATCAAATATGAAGGTGGAGACGAAGTTAAAATCGCTACAATGCTAACAGACGGATTAGCAAACTACGACCGTAGCAATGGATTCACAACTGGTTCTGTTGATTTGAAATGGAATCCATACAAATTAACACAAGACCGTGGACGTTCATTCACACTTGATTCAATGGATGTTGACCAAACTAACTTCGTGGCTACTGCTTCAACAGTTATGAGCGAATTCCAAAAACAACAAGTAATTCCAGAAATCGATGCTTACCGCTACTCTAAGATTGCATCACTTGCAATTGAAGCTTCAAAATCTAGAGAAGTTGCACTTACTGCTGATAATATCGTTAGCGAATTATTAAAAGACTTAACTGCTATTGAAGAATCTACTGGAGTAACTGACGTAGTAATTACAATGTCTCCAACAACAGCATCATTATTAGCAAATGCTAAAGACGCTAAAGACAAAATGTCTACAACACAATTAGCAAAAGGTAGCATGAACGTTCGCGTTGAATCATTCAATGACAATCCTATCGTTCGTGCGCAACAACGTTTATTACAAACAGCGTTCAAATTCAACGATGGTAAAACATCAGGCCAAGAAAAGGGCGGTTTCGAGAAAGATTCTTCAAGCAAGGCAATTAACTGGATTATCAGTGCTAAAGACGCTATTGTAGCAGTTTCTAAGACTGATAAAGTGCGTGTGTTTGACCCAACAGTCAACCAAGCTGCAGACGCTTGGAAGACAGATTATCGAAAATTCCATGATTTATGGATTACAAAAGCGAAACTCGAAAAAGTGTTCGTAAACGTAAAGCCGTAGGAGGTTATTAAATGCGAAAATTTAAAAGATTAAATGTTATCCGTGAAACGGACAACGAAGTGATTATTGAAAAACTGCTGGATGAAGGTTTCGAAGAAGTGAAAGAGGAAGAAGTGAAAGAGGAAGAAGTGAAAGAGGAAGAAGTGAAAAACACTAAGAAATAAGAAGGAAAAAGAGGAGCGATTGCTCCTCTTTCCTTTTATTTAAGGAGCGAGAATATGATTATTCAATTATCAGAAGCGATGGAAATCGACAAATCTATTTCAAAAGCAGATTTAGATGCTTATGAGACAACGATTCGTAATTTAACGAATAATAATTTCCAAAACAGAAGTATTCGTAATCAGTCACTATCCTTTCACGAGAATGTTATTGAAATGAGACATCCTTTAAAAGGTGTTCGTGTAGGAGATACCATTGAAGTCAATGACTCAATCTACAATGACGGACTATATGTTGTTGATTCCATTTTAGGTAACAAAATTTATGTTCAAGGTTCTGATTTTATTGAGGATTCTAACCATAAAGCAATTATTACAAAAGTGGAGTATCCGTCAGATATCGCATTCGGATTGAAAAACATCTTACGTTATCGTGTGAAAATGGGAAATAAGTTCGGTATCAAATCAGAAACAGTCTCACGTATGAGTACAACTTACTACGACGTGAATGCTAATGACAACATAGATGGATTACCGTCTTCTCTTTACAGTTTCTTGGACAAATACAGACGATTGAGGTGGGCATGATGTTTCAATTCGAAATACAGGAAAAGAGCTATGTCGATGATGGTATTGGTAGCTCAACAGACGAGTGGCATACAGTGATGACCGTAACAGGTTGGATAGATATGCTGACCGGCTCTAACGCTTCAAATACAACGCAGAATGCAATTGTAGAGCGTTCTACTCACGTCTTGATTATTCCAACGTTTACGGAAGGTATCAAGGATACAATGCGTGTTGTTGACTCTTCTAAGCGTTGGTACACGATAACATACTGTGATGACCCAGTAGGAGTGCACCATCACAACGAAATTTACGTGACTTTTGAAGGTGTGTTAAATGGGTAGCTTTAGATTCGAGGATTATAGCAAACGCACCAAGAGAGAACTACGTGAAGTCTCGTTTAAGGCATTAACAAGGGTCGGGAACTTGATTAGTTCCCAGTGCCAGGCTTTAGCAGCAGTAGACACTGGTGAACTGAGAGACAGTATCCAGGCGATTGTTAAAGAATACGGTGGCGATGTACGAGTATTTGTAGGAACAAACGTTGAGTATTCCGTATTCGTTGAGTTTGGAACGGGGGAATTTGCTGAGAATGGATTAGGTCGAAAAGGGGGATGGTTATATCGAAGTCCAGACGGGAAAGTAGTATTCACGTATGGTAACGAGCCACAGCCTTTTATCCGTCCTGCATTTAAGAAAAACAAAAAACGTGCGCAGGACATTATCGCTCAAACGTTTTTAGAAAGTTTTGGTGGTTAGCAATGTTAGACTTTGCAAAATTATTACAATCGGAACTATCCAAAATCACTAAAGAATGCTTTCATGAAAAGAATCGAAAAGATAAGGTGGTGTATCCATATCTTACTTACGATTATGATCGTGAGAATATGACTCGTGAGCGAGATGAGATTACGATTGAAATTGATATTTTTGATTTTAACACCTCATACAAGAGAGTGTTGGAGTTAGAGGAACAAATCAAACGGCACTTCAACGGAATGCTGCAATTAACGGAAGAATTATATGTAAACTTTCGTTTTGTGGGCTCGAATAAAGTCAACACAGGCTCAGATACCGTGAAGCGTCGAAATATTAGATTAAATGTTCAAACAGAATGGAGGAAATAAGAAATGGCAAAAACAGAAGTAAAACGTACAGGATATACAGTCGATACGCCTAAAAATTACTTGGTTGACGCTGGGGCAATTTATAAGAATATCGAATGGGATGCTGCTGGAAAGAAATGGAAAGGTGAACTATTAGGTGCTACTTCCGACGGGAATAAAGTATCGATTGTAACGACTTACCGTACAATTGAAGTTGATGGAGTGTTTACGCCTGCAAAAGGTCAAAAAATCATTGATAAGGCAGAAGCAACATTAGAAGTTAACGTTAAAGAAATTACTGCTGAGAATATCCGTTTAGCGTTAAATGGTAAGAAAGAAACTGGAAACGGAACTGAAAATCCAGCAGGATGGGATATCGTTCAATTGAAAGACAGACTCGAAGATGGCGATTATATTGACAATATCGCATTAGTTGGTGTGATGTCTGGAAGCAAAAAACCAATCATTGTAGTTTTATACAACGCACTTTGCACAAGCGGATTAGAATTCGACACTAAAGATAATTCTGAAGCTGTAATTACAATGAAATTCGAAGCTCACGCTAACGCTGAAGATGTTGCGAACCGTGTAGCGCCAGTTAAAATCTTCTACCCTAACGCATCGGAGGAATAATTTATGGAGTTAAGAGAATTACGTGGAGACGATATGTTTTCAATGCTTTCTATCATTGGTAAGCTAGATATTAAAGATGATCTTGTAGAATTGTTTGAGAAACAACAAGAAAAAGACACTCAATTATTAGGTCATCTATCTAAGAAACCAACAAAAGCAGAAAAAGAAAAGCAAGAAAAAGCACTAGAAAAACGTGGCATGCAAATGATTGCCGGATTAATTCAAACAATCCTTGCAAACATTAATAAAGCTAAATCGGACATTAACATTTTCCTTGCTGATTTAACGAACACATCGATTCAGGAAATTCAGGAATTAAACTTTGTTGACTATACTCAATTATTAGTTAAATTCTTCAAGAAACCAGAGTTGAAGGATTTTTTAACATCTATCTCCTCAATCTTAAGCTCGGGCAACACGCTTTAAAAGATAAATTATTCAAACGCTATTCAAATCCAACTGCTCTTTTACATACGTACAGTATGAAAGAGACGTTGGATTTTTTAGCGTATCTTTTCGAAGTGGAAGCAGAAGAGAAGTTGTGGGAGTTGTGGTTAGCGAAAGATATCGAACAAGATTTCAACTCTTTCAAACAGGAACGATTGAGTAAGATAAAACAATCTTCGGTTGACGGAAAAACGATGAGTCAATCTGAAGAAGAAGATGCTATTCGTTTAGCAGAACAAATTATGAGTATGGGGGTGAAGGAAGATGGGTGAGATATTTAGACTGTTTGGGACAATCGGAATCCGCGGAAGTGACGCCGAGAAAGAACTGGACGGCGTAGCGAGAAAAGGGGAACAGACCAGCAATAAGCTATCTAGTTTCTTTAAGAAAACCGCTACTGTTATCGCAGGAGTATTTGCTGCAGGGAAATTAATAGACTTCGGTAAAATGTCAATCGAAGCAGCAGCGTCCGCTAAAGCTACTCAGGCACAATTCGAACAAGTGTTTTCTGGTATTGTCGATACTGCAGAAAATGCTTTGAACGGAGTAGCTAAAGAAGTCGGAGCGGTCCCAACACGGATTAAACCAGCTTTTAACCAAATTGCGTCGTTCGCTAAAGTTGCCGGAATGGATACAACTCAAGCGATGGAATTTACCTCTCGTGCTACTAGAGCAGCGGCTGATACTGCAGCTTTCTATGATAAGTCACTAGAAGAAACGACTGAGACCTTGAAGAGTTACTTAAAAGGTAACTTCCAGGTTGCGGACAATTTAGGAATCTTATCTACTGAAACTACTCGTAACGCAAAAGCAACAGAGTTGTTCGGTAAAGAATATTCGAAATTGTCGGGTCTACAACAACAAGAAGTACTCTTGCAAATGTACGAAGATGCCAACAAAGTGTCAGGGGCTATGGGGCAAGCGTCTCGTGAAGCTGACGGTTGGGAAAATGTTATGGGTAACTTGAAACAAACGTGGGAAGACTTCAAAGCCACGATTGGTTCAGTTGTCTTAGACAGCCTTGTTGTAGCTATGCAAAACTTAACCGGTTTTGTGGGCGAATTAAAAGACAGATTCTTGCAATTGAAAGACAGTGGAGAGCAATTCATTAAAGGCGTTGTTGAATCCGACGCATTTGCTAAAGTCCAGGAAATATTTAGTAAAGTTGTTGAGAATTTGAAACTGGCTTTCGATAACATCGGAGGAGTCGTTAGTAACGTATCCGCAATCATCGGAAGTTTTGTTGATGATCTATTTAAAATTGTAACAGTAGAGGACATCATTAACACTGTTGGTGGAGCATTCGAAACATTAAGTGGTTTCATAAGGGATGCAACTGGTTGGGTTAAAGATTTGACTGGATATATCTCTAGTAACCAAACTGCCATGGATTTACTTAAATCTGCAGTAGTTGGTATTGCAGCTGCATATACGGGTTACAAAATAGTTGTAGGAGTAGTCAGAGGTATTGAAGTTGCACGTCAAGCAGTATTAGCAATCACAAATGGATTAATGCTTGCGCAATTTGTTCGTACTGGTGCGTTAACTGCTGCAGAAGCGGCGAATGCAGCGGCAACAATGGGTGCAAGTGGAGCGTTTGGAATCTTTAATGCGGTTTTAAATGCGAATCCAATTATGCTGATTGTTACAGCAGTTGCGGCATTAACAGCAGGCTTGGTTTGGTTCTTCACACAAACCGAAACAGGTAAACAAGTATGGCAAGATTTCATGAGCTTCTTAACAGGTTTGTGGAGTGGTATTTCTAGTTGGGCCTCTGAAACGTGGCAAAGTGTCGTAGACGCTGTCATGTCAGTAGTTAATAGCTTAACAGAGTTCTTCAGTAATTTATGGACTTCTATCTCGAATATAACTACACAAGCGTGGAATGCGTTCCTTGGAATCATAATGCCTATTATTCAGCCGATTATTAATGCGGTTAAAGCTAATTTCGAATTGATTAAAAACTATATTAGTACCGTGTGGAATGCTATTTCAACTGCAGCAGGAGCAGCATGGGAAATCATAAAGAACGTCATCATCGGACCGGTGTTAGTTCTATTACAACTGTTAACAGGTAATTTCGAAGGAGTGGCAAGCACTCTTAGTCAAATTTGGACCAATATTTCTACTGCAGCACAAACGATATGGGAATCATTATGTACGATTGTATCTGCATTTGTAGATACGTTGGTTCAATACGTCGTTAACATATTCACTGGAATGTCAGAAACATTCGGAACCATTATGCAAGGTATTTTGGATGTAGCGTCTTCTATTTGGAGTGCTATCGTTGGTGCTATTAGTGGATTTGTAAGTTCAGCTTACCAAGCTGTAGCAGATAGCGTAAGTAACATGTTCAATATCGCATCTCAAATGTTTAGCAGTATTGTATCTGCCGTTGGAGAGTTCTTCGGTCAAATCCCTGGAACGATTAGTGGCATTTGGAATGATGTTATTAGTTTCTTATCTGGCATTAACTTATACGATATCGGTATGAATATCATCCAAGGTTTAGTAGAAGGTATTGCAGGGATGGCTAGTAGCGTTGTTAGCACTATCCAAAACGTAGTTGGAGGAGCTATTGACTTTGCTAAAGGTTTACTTGGAATCCACTCGCCTTCTAGGGTATTTAAAGAGATTGGTAAGTTTACTGGCGAAGGTTTAGCCATCGGGATTAACAACGAAGCGGATAATGTAGCAGAAGCTAGTAAAAACATGATAGATGCGGTTATTCCGGATTCTATTCCGCAAATTCCAATCGACTATTCAGTAAGTTACGGTGCATCTCCATCTGAAGTGAGAGAATCTGCTTTGAAAAATGCAACTGTCCAAACGATTGGACAGGGTTCAAAAATCGATGTTGTTATTGAATTGTTATCAAAGATTTTGGAAAAAGACAACGACACTTATCTAGATGGACGTAAATTAACGGATGTTGTGAATGGATATAACAAACTTAATGATAGACGAATGATGAGAGCGAGAGGTGAATTAACATGATTTACAATGGACAAGATTTATCGAGTTTAATAATTATTAACAAAGTAGAACGTGCTATGACACCTCTTGTTACCAACGTTGTAAAACAAAAAAGATTTATTAAAAGGGAATACGCAGAAAAAACTATTACGGTTAGAGTCACTGTTAAACACGATGTGTTACAAACAATCGATGTATTGAACCGTGTTTTCTCTGTACCGAATCAAAAATTAATTTTCAAAGACCAGCCTACAAGATACTATGAAGCCGTTTTGACTGGTGAAATCATTCCTACAAGCTCTGTGCGAGGCGCTGAATTGCAATTGCAATTTTTAATCCCAAAAGGAGTGTCGTATTCAACCGCAGAGAAGAATGGAACAGTAACTGGTGGAAAGTTGACTGTTGAAAATAACGGAACAGCTCCTACTTATCCAATTTATACGTTTATAGCTAGTTCGCCATACAAGATGATTGCATTAGCGCATCCGAATGGGAAAGTTGTCCAGTATGGATATGAGAACGGAGAGGATATTATCAAAACAGGTGATGTCGTTCGTTTTGAATCGGAAAGCAACACACTACTCATTAACGGGAAAAGAAAATACATTAATCCTGCCAGTCAAGTTTTTGGAATTTTACCAGGAACAACTCAAATAGAGGTTAGTGCGGATGGGAACAAAGCCGTTCCAAGTATTAAATGTGCGTACAGGGAGTGTTGGTTATGATTACGGTTACGAATAGACAGTATGATATTGTCTGTCAGTTGAGTTTTGACTTGACTGACGGACTTTTTGCATACAACGATTGGTTTGAACAAGACCTGGACACTGGTATCGGGACTTATCAATTTACAGTTGATAAAATTGGTGATCCTGAGATTGAAAAAATCAACGTAGGATGTTATTTGATTGTAAAAGATGGCAGCAAGATACGTTCGTTCGAAGTAATGAGAATCGAAGAAGACAAAGACTCTAAAACGATTTACGCTGAAGACGCAGGACTTGACCTCTTAGGTGAACAAGTTCCACCTTACAAAGCGGATAAGAGCTATCCAATTACTCATTACATTGCAGAATTTACAATTGACTCAGGCTGGGATATTGGAATTAACGAGATTCCAGAAACAACTACTCGTAAACTTGAGTGGGAAGGAACTGACACTGCTACTAAGAGACTTAGACAGTTAGTAAGAAGATTCGATGCTGAAATAGCTTATGACTTCGAATTCGTTCACGGAAAGATACATCGAAAACTAATTCACATCTACAAAAAGATTGGTGAAGACAAAAAAGTCCGTTTAGAAGTCGGAAGTGAAGTTTCAAACGTTAAACGAACCATCTCGATTGAAAACCTAGCGACTACAATTGTGGCTACTGGCGCTGATGGAATCACATTATCAGGAGTTGAATACAACGAAGGGAATATTCGTTCTTCAAAGAATTCAATTTATTTAATCGATTATGATGCGGTAGCAAGATGGAAGCGAGCTGGATACGCTCCTGGTGGTGGAGGAATCGTTAAGCGTTATGAAAGTGAGGCAAAAACTCCTCAGGCGTTAATGACGGAAGCAGTTCTTAAATTAAAACAATGGAATCATCCTGAAGTGACGTATGATGTATCGATTAGCTTATTACCGGAAGAAATCAATATCGGCGATACAGTGGCCATTGTAGATAATAACTTCGAACCAGCTTTAGTTGTAGAAGGACGTGTTTCTAGTATCAAGAAATCCATCGCTACAAAAGAAAGTGGCGAAATTAAAATTACGAATATCGTATCAAGAGAAGATACGATCAGTGAAAAAGTAAGACGTTTAAGCACGTTGGTGCAAGAACGTCTTTTTGATTTTACAAATGTTCCATTTGTAATGAACATTCAATCTACGGATGGTGTAGTATTCCAAAATAGTAATATATCTACTAAATTAATTGCCAATGTTAGCAAGATGGATATTCAAATGAATGATCGTTTCACTTATCGCTGGAAACGGGTAAGTAAATATGGAACAGACGATGCAGCATGGAATGAGCAGCACACAAACGGCAGTAATGAATTATCGATTACTGTGAACGATGTTGATAGAGAAGCCACATTTATCTGCGAAGCCATCGAAGGCAATCAAGTTGCTGCAAGCAGCTCGATTGTTATCAAAGACTTCATTGTTAATAAGTCTATTGGACCAACTCCTCCAACCAATCCAAGCGCTGGAGACTTATGGACTGATACGAGCGTTTCTGGAAAGGACGTTCCAAAAATTTACACAAATGGTAAATGGGAACCTGTATTAAAGAAAGACGACAAGGAACTTGAACGACTTCAAAAAGAATTTGAAGAGAGGAACAGAGAACATGCGGACCAATTCGCACAAGTAATGGAAATCATCAACAAGTCTCAAGTGACAGAAGACACACTCAGAGATTTAACTGGGAAATTTAGTAGCCTGGAAGAATCTTATAAACGAATTCAAGAGACTGCAGAAGAGATTCGAGGACTAGGACAGAGAACAAGAGCGGTAGAGTTGAATATGGAACAATCAAGCGTTCTGTTGAATGCTATCTCAACATATTTCAACGTATCGGAAGACGGATTGCTAATTGGTAAAAATGGTGAAAAACTGCAAACGCGTTACACCAACGAGCGGATGGAATTTATCGATAGTGGGCGAGTGGTAGCGTATGTATCTGGACAACAAATGAATATCGTCAGCGCGACATTCTGGAATAGTGTCACGATTGCGAACCACATTTTCGAACGCTTCAATAACGAATTCACTGTTATATCGTACGTAGGAGGTGCTGTGAATGGTTAGAATATCGAAGGCAACCTCAAACGGGTATGTAAGATTAGTTCTTGAAGTAACTGAAACAAGTACAAATATCACAAACAACACTTCTGAAATTTCTTGGCAACTATGGTTGGAGCGAAACACTTCGTACGCGTACGATAATTACAACGAATCTTTAGCAGAAGTTGTAATCAATGGACAGTATGTATTAAGTAAGTATGTTAGTTTCGATTTAAGTAATTCAACATACGCTACATTTGGCAGTGGGCAATTAACAATTCCTCATAATGAAGATGGAACTAAATCAATTTCTATACGATCTAGATTAACAAACGTTTCAGACTATGGGGATATTAACTGGTTCAGTGGAACACTTGGATTAACTAATATTCCACGCGCCAGCGATATCGGATCAGTTGCTGCTACAGAACTTGGACAGCCAGTGACTATCAAGATTAATAAGAAAGTTGACGAGTTCAGGCATCAAGTGTGGTGGCAAGTTAATGACAGCGGTTGGATTGATTTAGGAACTGGACACGATACAAGCGTACAGCTCACAGTTCCAATAGATTATGCAACACATATCACTAACAGTAACACTGGAGCGTTAGATGTGTGTGTACGTACATTCAGAGGCGATGACAAGATTGGAAATGATGTCTATAAGCGAGGAATTCCAATTAAAGTTCCTGCTTCTATCGTTCCAACACTTGAGGATGTAACGATTACTGAAAGAACTGCACAATTAGCAGAATTCATTCCTGTTGGCAATTTTGTGAAAGATAAATCGGTGATGCGTGTTGAAACAGTTGGTGCAAATGGTTCTTACGGTTCGACTATCATTTCCACTGAGCTAACTGTGGATAATTTAGTTGTACGAGCATCCACTGGGGATTTCCCTGCTACTAAAGCTGGTAATTTAGAGGTTAGAGCGAAGATTACTGACTCAAGGGGCAGAACCGCTACTAAATCGAAGACGATTAAAGTATGGGATTATTACGCACCTAAGATAATTGCGTTTCTGGCTAACAGAACAGGGAACGGTACTAATAAAACCATCATTGCCACAGTTGCTGCAAACGTAAGTCCATTAGTGATTGATGGAATTAATCGAAATCCATATACGCTTAAAATTCAGTACTCAGCTAAGAAGGCTAATAGATGGATTGATGCCGTTAATCTCACGAATGAGACAATAGAACGTATTAATCGTCAATTTGATTGTGGAGCTTTCTACGAGCTTTCTAAAGCATACAATGTGCGTCTAGTTATACAAGACAAGTTAAGCGACTTAGTAGACTCTGTTCTGCTAGTACGCTCATCAAGAGTTCTGTGGGCTTGGGGCGATAATCGTGCAGCGGTAGGCGGATTCCCAGAACTAGAAGGTCACTTCGAGTCACATCTCCCAGTAGCATTCCATAGTAGCTTAAACGTTGAAGATGGCATTATGTCACGAGGCAAACCAATCCAGGACTTCATGCTGACTTCCAGAGATGGTAAGTCGTTGAAATACAGCGGAGATTTAAACAATCTAAGAATCGTTGGTGGGTATCATGCGTATGGAGTGCAGCATAATCCTACTGGAACTAATAATTATGGATATGTATCCGTAATAACGCACAGTTCAGATAACGGATATTGCGTGCAGTTCTATGTGCCGTTCAATTCAGACCAGCTATTTATGAGACGGTGCGACTCAAATCGTTGGAGTGATTGGATTAGAGTTGTAACAACAGGTGCCGATACAGGTTGGAAAAATGCTAATTTACAGAATGGATGGCAACATCGAACGGAATACGGAGCAGTACAGTTTTCAAAAAGCGTTGATGGTATCGTACATTTTAAAGGTGTCGCTAGAGGAGGCAACACATCAAAAGAGACAATGATACTAACTCTCCCAGAGGGATATAGACCTGCCACTCAATGTTATGTCTTTGCAATGAACGATAGTTTTGAACCAGTAGCTATATCCGTTGCCGAAGATGGTCGTGTTGTTATTAAGAAAAATGCTGATGATAAGTGGCTAGGATTCGATGCTGTCAGTTTTAAAATTTAAGGAGGTAATATTATGGAGTTAGAACAAATTAAAAATAGAATTACTGCATTAGAAGAGAAAGTGACTACTAAGCAGGCAGATATTAATCGCATGAATGAAGAGAAAGCACAGTATGAACAGAAAATTCAAAATCTTTCAGAAGACATTCAACGTTTAGAGCAAGACAACGCAAATAAGCGTGAAGAAATCAAAAAATACAAAACCGTTGTAGAAGTGATGGAGTTGTAGTAGATGATAAATTTAGATGTAGAATTTCATGTATTAAAGATGCATTTAGAAGGATTGATGCGCAGCCCATACATTCAAATCCTGTTTTGGCTAATATGCTTTGATGTGGTGTCTGGATACATCAAAGCATTTAAATTGAAACGATTTGATAGTAAGACGAGCACTAACGGATTATTACGTCACGCGTTGGTTTGTGCCGTAGTTATTGTGACTGCGATGTATGCAAGAGCATTTGGGCATCGAGAAATCGGTGTAACCACATGCTTATTTTTTATATTCAGCTACGCGGTTTCGTTAGCTGAGAATTGGGAGGCATTAGGATTGCCATTCCCTGAATCACTTAAACCGTATCTAAAAACGATGCGACAGCAACAAGAAAATAAAATCAAAAAATTAACAAATAAGGAAGAGGTTGAATAATTATGATGATCAATTGGAAAGTACGAGTATTAAATAAAACGTTTTGGCTTACTTTAGTACCAGCTTTAGCGTTGTTATTACAAACGTTTCTAGCTGTATTTAATGTCCGTTTAGAGTTAGGCGAAACAATCGACAAATTATTAGTATTCATCAATGCACTCTTTGCTGTTTTGATGATTGTCGGAATTGTTAACGATCCTACTACTAGCGGAGTAAGCGACAGCACACGCGCTATGACATACGAACGACCAAACAATCAATAAGGCAGGTATGCATAAGATGCTCCTGACTTTTATAAATTAAAAATCAAGAAAAGAGGGAAATATTATGGTAAAGAAAATCAATGAAACACTTATGCACGACAGCGGGAAATTATTTAATTTAGAATTCGTAGTAATTCACAACGACGCTGGAAGCATGACACCAGAACAATACGTAGATTGGTTACGTTATCGTGATAAATCACTAGGGATTGCACACTATTATTGTAATCGCAACACGATTGCACGAGTGATTGACACGTTTAACATCGGGTATCATACAGGCGACTGGTGGAGTAACTGCCGTTCGATTGGCTACGAAGTTTGTGAGAGCTTAAAAGTAAGCGATGAAGAGTTCTTGCAAAATGAAGACGTAACACTTATGCAGGCTACTGAAGACCTACTCTATTACGGCTTACCAATCAATACAAATACAGTAAGACTACACCACGAATTCGTGCCAACAACATGCCCGCATAGAAGTTTGGAATTACACGGCGGAACGACAGAAAGCGTAAAGAATTATTTTGTTTCACGTATGCAATACTTCGCTAGTTTAGGCTCAACAGTCGATGAAATGCTCGGTCAAGTTTCAAGCGAACCTACTGTCCAAGAAAGTGTTCAATCAGAAAAACCGAAACAAAATCGTGTTGGTGGTAAGTCAGTAGATGAAGTCGCTCAAGAGGTAGTGCAAGGCGTGTGGGGAAATGGTGAAGAACGTTTCAACAATTTAACAAATGCTGGCTACGATGCACAGGCAATTCAAAATCGTGTTAACAGCCTTTTAAGTGGCGAAACAACAACAGACTATGATGTTGACAATACAGACCTAGACAGCGTTGCGAATGAAGTTCTACAAGGTCTATGGGGAAACGGTCAAGAACGTTATGACAGACTAACAAATGCAGGCTATGACGCTCAAGCCGTTCAAAATAGAGTTAACGCTCTTTTAAATGGCGATTACACTCAAAGTGATTACACTAATCTTGATAGCGTGGCAAATGAGGTTATTCAAGGCCTATGGGGCAACGGTCAAGAAAGATACGACAATTTAACAAGTGCTGGTTACGACGCGCAAGCAGTTCAAAATCGTGTAAATGAATTGCTTTCATAAAACATTTAAGCCTACCTTAATTGGTAGGCTTGTTTATTTTGTACTCTTTTTGTACTCAATTTTATACTATTGTGTGCTTTATCAGGAAATGTAAACGTTGATTTTATAGCGTTTTACAATGCTGTGCAACGCTATGAAACATTAAAAAATGTCGCCTAGGGGAGTCGAACCCCTGTTATGAGAACCGGAATCTCATGTGATATCCACTACACTAAGGCGACATTCTTTCCTAAGTGTATCTAATTTTAGAAAACTGTGCAAGTTTTGGAAAAAATTGAGTATAAAGGAGAAATGGTTTAATTCGTTTAATTTTAAAAGAGAGCAAAAAAGTATAAGAAGAGAGCAACATTACCATATATGGTAATTACCAAATATGGTAATGTTTAAGTGGGAGGGGGATTTATGAAAATAGAGCATCAGATTGACCCAAGAACATTAGAGTTTGTGGATAGTAGACCGTATAAAGAAAAGGTGAAAATGCTTGCGGCTCTTAAGTTGCTTGATAAAGAAGGGTTAACTCCAGCGATCCTCGAAATGTGGGGGAATAGATCACGGACTAAATTGAAAATTCCAGTTGTATATACTAAAGAGGAGGCTTTAAAAAATGGATCAGAATCTGAAGCGTTCAATAGCACGCTTGTCATTGGATTGGGAGAACTTCGAAAAAGACTTAGATTTAGATTTCACTCTAAAAGAAATGGCAGCAAGGATTACAGAGTTGAGACTTGTGTCGGGACTCTCACGTACCGAGTTTGCAGAAAAGGTTGGGATAAAACCAGCTCATTTGTCACGGTTAGTTTCAGGACACCATAATCCCTCAATTTTATTCTTAGAAGAGATGGCGCAAAAAGTCGGAGCGCATATGGAAATTTCTTTTGTGATGGATGACGGAGAAACTTGCCATGAAAAGGTTAATAAACAAATAGGGGCAAAATAAGTCCCTACTTATCGTAAATCTTAACCAAATTGTAATGTGAGCACGGTTGCATTTCTGCTATTTTGTGTTAAAATATAAATGTGTTCAGAAATATGGATTCAAAGATACTGGAAATAAGCGGGACGATATACGACCCTGTCTGGAAACGATTGGAGGAAGGTTTCGATGAATTATCTTAATCTATCTCATTTATTGGTTCCAGAAAGCAGAGTCGCTCTTCAAACGCGATTCCGTATTTTACAAGCCATCGCAACGTATCAACCGATTGGACGAAGAGCCCTTGCAAAAGTGGTTCAGATGTCCGAACGCACACTACGTAATGAATGTGAGGATATGAAAGCTTTAGACCTTATTGAAGTACAAGGGTCAGGAATGCGACTCACGGAAGTTGGCGAATTTATATTAGAACGGTCGGATGATTTGAAAAACAACTTTATCCAGATGAGTCTGGTGGAACATAAGGTGGCTAAAACCTTAGGCGTTCAATATGTAAAAGTAGTTGAGAATCCGGCGAAAACATCTGAGTTGGTACAAGAGATTATGGATGTCCTTTTACCGCTTGGAACTTCCATTATCGCCATCACTGGGGGCCAAACGATGGTCCGTGTCAGCGAAGGATTCACAAAAGACATTTCAGTGAACCGAGACTTAACGATTGTTCCTGCAAGAGGAGGAATGTTTGGATCGATGGTGATTCAAGCCAATAATGTCAGTGAGAAAATGGCGACTGGAATTGGCGCTCATCATGAAGCGTTATTCGTTCCAGAACATGTCCAACAGGCGACATATGCACCGTTAATGCAAGAACCTTCAGTCGCAAAGACGATAGGTCTCATGAAAAAGGCGGAGTGTTTGTTATATAGCGTTGGAAGTGCTATTATAATGGGAGAGAGACGTGGCCTCACGCAAGAACAAATGGCTACGTTAAAAGAGAAGAAAGCAATTGGCGAAGCGTTCGGTTGTTTCTTCGATGCAGAAGGAAATGTGGTGTTAAAAATCCCACGAGTAGGGCTGCATCTTAGTGATTTATCTACGATTCCACATTCGATTGCCGTTGTGGAAGGCGCAGAGAAGGCACATGCTTTAAAAGCATATGCCAAATTAGCTCCAGTGGATCGCACTTGGTTTGTGATTGACAAGGAGACATCAGAGTTGGTTTTGAACGGGGCAACCCGCAAAAAATAAAAATAAAAAATTCCTAGGAGGAAAAACTATATGACAGTTAAAGTTGGTATTAACGGTTTCGGACGTATCGGTCGTTTAGCATTCCGTCGTATTCAAGATGTGGAAGGATTAGAAGTTGTTGCAATCAATGACTTAACAGACGCTAAGCAATTAGCTCACTTGTTAAAATATGATTCAACTCAAGGACGTTTCAACGGTGAAGTTGAAGTGTTAGATGGAGCTTTCCGCGTTAACGGTAAAGAAGTTAAAGTACTTGCTAACCGTAATCCTGAAGAATTACCATGGGGTGAACTAGGCGTTGATATCGTATTAGAATGTACTGGTTTCTTCACTTCTAAAGAAAAAGCTGAATTACACTTAAAAGCTGGCGCTAAACGCGTTGTTATTTCTGCACCTGGTGGAAATGACGTTCCTACAGTTGTATTCAACACAAACCACAACATTTTAACAGGTAAAGAAACTGTTATCTCTGGTGCTTCATGTACTACAAACTGCTTAGCTCCAATGGCTAAAGCATTAAACGATAAATTCGGTATTGTTGAAGGATTAATGACAACAATCCACGGTTACACTGGTGACCAAAACACATTAGACGCACCTCACGCTAAAGGTGACTTACGTCGTGCTCGTGCTGCAGCAGTTAACATCGTTCCTAACACAACTGGTGCTGCTAAAGCTATCGGATTAGTAATCCCAGAATTAAACGGAAAATTAGACGGAGCAGCTCAACGTGTTCCTGTTCCAACAGGTTCATTAACTGAATTAGTAACAGTTTTAGAAAAACCAGTTACTGCTGAAGAAATCAACGCAGCTATGAAAGAATTAGCTAACGAATCTTACGGATACACTGAAGATCCAATCGTATCTTCTGATATCGTAGGTATCACTTATGGTTCATTATTCGATGCAACTCAAACTAAAGTAATGACTGTAGGCGACAAACAATTAGTTAAAACTGTTGCTTGGTACGATAACGAAATGTCATACACTGCACAATTAGTTCGTACTTTACAATACTTCGCAAAACTATAATTTAAACTATAGATTTAGCTAATCGTATCTATTTTCTCAGGGCGATGGAAGCATTCGCTTCCTCGCCCTGTTTTCATAATGTGAGTAATGCACTCGCTCCAAATAAAAATGTAGGAGGCTATTTTATGGCTAAAAAAATCGTTACAGACTTACAAGTTGAAGGAAAGAAAGTTTTAGTTCGTGTGGACTTTAACGTTCCTTTGAAAGATGGCGTGATTACAGACGATAACCGTATCGTTCAAGCATTGCCAACAATCAAATACTTAATCGATCACAACGCTAAAGTGATTTTATTCTCTCACTTAGGTAAAGTGAAATCTGAAGAAGACAAAGCTAAATTGAGCTTACGTCCAGTTGCAGAACGCTTATCTGAGTTATTAGGAAAACCAGTGACTTTCGTTCCAGAAACTCGTGGAGAAAAGTTAGAAGCTGCTATTAATGCTCTTAAAGACGGCGATGTTTTATTATTCGAAAATACTCGTTTCGAAGATTTAGATGGCAAGAAAGAATCTAAAAACGACCCTGAATTAGGTAAATATTGGGCTTCTTTAGGCGACCTATTCGTTAACGATGCATTCGGTACAGCTCACCGTGCGCATGCTTCAAACGTTGGTATTGCTAGCCAATTAGAATCAGCTGCTGGATTCTTGATGGAAAAAGAAATCAAGTTCATCGGTGGCGCAGTAGATAACCCAGAACGTCCATTCGTGGCAATCTTAGGTGGAGCGAAAGTTTCAGACAAGATCGGTGTTATCAACAGCTTATTAGACAAAGCTGATAAAGTTCTTATCGGTGGAGGAATGGCTTACACATTCTTCAAAGCAATGGGACGTGAAGTAGGTCTTTCATTATTAGAATTAGACCGCGTTGAATTAGCTAAAGAAATTATGGAAAAAGCTGGCGACAAATTAGTATTACCAATCGATAACGTTGTTGCTAAAGAATTCTCTAACGATGCTGTAGCTACAATCGTTGATTCAGATGCTATCCCAGCAGACCAAGAAGGTTTAGATATCGGACCTAAGACAGTTGAATTATTTGCAAGCTACTTAAAAGATGCAAAAACTGTTGTATGGAATGGACCAATGGGTGTATTCGAATTACCAAACTTTGCTAAAGGAACTATCGGTGTATGTGAAGCTATCGCTAACCTTGACGGCGCAACTACAATCATCGGTGGTGGGGACTCAGCTGCTGCTGCAATCTCACTAGGCTACGCTGACAAATTCACTCACATTTCAACAGGTGGTGGAGCTTCTCTAGAATATCTAGAAGGTAAAGAACTACCAGGTGTTGCTGCTATCAGTGATAAATAATTTTTAAACATTTAAAAGGAGATGTTGTGTATATGCGTAAACCAATTATTGCCGGAAACTGGAAAATGAACAAAAACCCAAAAGAAACTCAAGCTTTTGTGGAAGCTGTTGTTGGTAAATTACCTTCAGGCGAACGCGTAGAAAGTGCTATTGCTGCTCCTGCAGTTAACTTAGTAACTTTATTAGAATATGCGAAAGGATCAGAATTAAAAGTAGCTGCTGAAAACTGCTACTTCGAAGATGCTGGTGCTTTCACTGGTGAAACTTCACCTAAAGTATTAGCTGAAATGGGCGTGCACTACGTAGTGATTGGCCACTCAGAACGTCGTGAATATTTCCACGAAACTGACGAAGACATCAACAAAAAAGCACATGCTATTTTCAGAAACGGCTTAACACCAATCATTTGTTGTGGTGAAACTTTAGAAACTTACGAAGCAGGAAAAGCTTCTGAATTCGTAGGCGGACAAGTTTCTGCAGCATTGAAAGGTTTATCAAACGAGCAAGTATCATCATTAGTGATTGCTTATGAACCAATCTGGGCTATCGGAACTGGTAAATCAGCATCTCAAGATGACGCTCAAAAAATGTGTAAAGTTGTTCGTGACGTTGTAGCAGCTGACTTCGGTCAAGAAGTTGCTGACAAAGTTCGCGTTCAATACGGTGGATCTGTAAAACCAGAAAACATTGCTGAATACATGGCTTGTCCAGACGTTGACGGAGCTCTTGTAGGTGGAGCAAGCTTACAACCAGATTCATTCTTAGCTTTATTGGAGGCAGTAAAATAATGGCAAAATCACCAGTTGCAATTATTATCTTAGATGGTTTCGGATGGAGACCAGAAGTTGAAGGTAATGCCGTTGCACAAGCAAAAAAACCAAATTTTGATCGTTATTATAACGAATTCCCTCATACAACATTAAAAGCTTCTGGATTAGATGTAGGTCTACCAGACGGCCAAATGGGGAACTCAGAAGTAGGTCATACAAACATCGGTGCTGGACGTATCGTTTACCAAAGCTTAACTCGTATTGACAAAGCAATCGAAGAAGGCGAATTCGAATCAAACCCAGCATTAAACGGTGCATTTAACCACGTGAAAGAAAATGGCTCTGCATTACACTTATTCGGATTATTATCTGATGGTGGGGTACACAGCCACATCAACCATTTATTAGCATTAGTGGAAACCGCTAAAGCAAAAGGAATCGACAAAGTGTACATTCATGCATTCATGGATGGACGTGACGTAGACCCTAAAGCTGGTCCTTCTTACATCAAAACTTTAGAAGACAAATTAGCTGAAGTAGGCGTTGGAGAAATCGCAACAGTGTCAGGTCGTTACTATGCAATGGACCGTGACAAACGTTGGGAACGTGTGAAATTAGCTTATGATGCAATCGCTCATAGCGAAGGCCCACAATTCGAAAGCGCACAAGCTGTAATTGCTGATAGCTATGCTAAAGACGTTACAGACGAATTCGTTATTCCATCAGTAATCGTTAAAGATGGCAAACCAGTGGCAAAAGTTGAAAACAACGATGCAATCATCTTCTTCAACTTCCGTCCTGACCGTGCAATCCAATTATCAAATGCGTTCACTGATAAAGAGTGGACTAACTTTGACCGTGGTGCACGTGCTACAAACGTTAAATTTGTGACAATGACTTTATATAACCCAAGCGTGGATGCAGAAGTTGCATTCCCACCAATCCCAATGACAAACGTTCTTGGTGAAGTGTTATCTAAAGCAGGCCTTGCACAATTACGTATTGCCGAAACTGAAAAATATCCACACGTAACATTCTTCATGAATGGTGGACGTAACGAAGAATTCCCTGGCGAAAACCGTATTTTAATTCCTTCTCCAAAGGTTGCAACTTACGACTTGAAACCAGAAATGAGTGCTTACGAAGTAGGAGATGCATTATACAACTCAATCATCAATGATGAAAATGATGCCATCATCTTAAACTTCGCGAACCCAGACATGGTTGGACACTCAGGAATGTTAGAACCAACAATCAAAGCGATTGAAGCAGTGGATGAAAACTTAGGTAAAGTTGTTGACGCCATCCTTGCAAAAGGCGGTAGCGCAATTATCTTTGCTGACCACGGTAACTCAGAAACAATGATTACACCAGAAGGAACACCACATACTGCACATACAACAGTGCCAGTACCAGTGATTGTTACGAAGAAAGGTGTAACATTACGCGAGGGTGGACGTTTAGCAGACGTTGCTCCAACTATGCTTGATTTACTAAATGTGGAAAAACCAGAAGAAATGACTGGTGAATCATTAATCGAAAAATAAAGAATCCCTTTCCAAAGGTTGAAACTCTGATGATTTTCGATTAAAATAATAACGTACAAAATAAATATTAAAGGAGTTAATAAATCATGCCATTTATTACAGATGTATTAGCAAGAGAAGTACTAGACTCACGTGGGAACCCAACTATCGAAGTTGAAGTTTACACAGAAAGCGGAGCGTTCGGACGCGGTA
>CALCML010000065.1 GCA_937967765.1 uncultured Carnobacterium sp. | reverse complement strand
GTTTGCGCCGCAACAAGTGGTGAATACGTCATCAGGAAGTCTTCCTTCCATCCAATCAGCGTATCATCTGTCCCTCTAAAAATAACGAGGCGTACACTCGGTTCTACTTCCACCGTGACAGCTGCAAATTGTTTTGTTGTATCTTTATCCCATTCGCTTACTACACCGAAGAATTTCATCGATTGGAAACGCGGTGCATCCGCAATGATTTGCGATACTTCATGGCGCTCCGGTGTCATCATCATTGGATTCTCGGCGAATAATTCTTGTTTATGTTCCTGCATATACTCGGCGATTTCTTTCACTGTGACAAAATTCTCACCATTTTCATCGCTTGGAACGACTTTTTCAAGTGGTAAATATTCTAATTCCGTCAATACTAAAGCGTCGATTTCAGAAAAAGCTCTTTCTTCAAACGAAACGTGCCCAAACTCTTTAATATAATCCAACATGTTTTTCATACGAAAATCCTCCGTTATTTTGAGTGAGTCCATTACTATTCTACTCTGTCATTATGGCACTTGCAACTCTTTTTCCTATGGGGCAAAAAGCCGTCATTTTCTATAGAATTCCCCTTTTTTTCGTGCTATACTACTGAAATGAAATTAAGGGGGTTGTTGTATGAAATTAGGATTTGATAGCGAGAAATACCTTGAAGAACAAAGTCAATACATTCTTCAACGAGTGAACGCTTATGACAAACTATACTTAGAGTTCGGAGGCAAGTTAATCGGTGATTTCCACGCGATGCGCGTATTGCCAGGATTCGATCCAGACGGAAAAATCAAATTACTTCACCGCCTACGCGACCAAGCAGAGATTATTATCTGCGTGTACGCTGGTGATATCGAACAAAACAAAATCCGCGGTGACCTTGGAATCACATATGACCAAGATGTTCTTCGCTTAATGGACGACCTTCACTATTGGGACCTTAAAATCAACAGTGTCCTCATTACTCGTTACACAGGGCAACCTGCTGCAACGCAATTCAAAAACTCCCTCGAACGTCGCGGAATTAAAGTGTACACGCACGGCTACACAGAAGGCTATCCGATGGACGTTGAAACCATCGTTAGCGACGCAGGATATGGCGCAAACGAATTTATCGAAACGACTCGCCCACTTGTCGTCGTAACAGCTCCTGGTGCCAATAGCGGAAAACTAGCGACTTGCTTAAGCCAGCTTTATCACGAAACAAAACGTGGTCGTCGTGCCGGCTATTCTAAATTCGAAACATTCCCTGTATGGAATTTACCATTAAATCACCCTGTTAACGTAGCGTATGAAGCAGCCACTGCAGACTTAGAAGATGTCAACATGATTGATACCTTCCATCTTGCAAAATACGGCGAAACAACCGTGAACTACAACCGAGACATCGAAGCATTCCCACTTCTCCGTCGTATTTTGACGAAGATTTACGGCGACGCACCAATCCCTTACAACTCTCCTACAGATATGGGCGTGAACCGTGTCGGATTTGCTATCACTGATGATGAAGTCGTTCGCGAAGCTTCCAACCAAGAAATCATCCGCCGTTACTACGCAGGTCAATGCGACTACAAACGCGGTATCGGAACGCTTGAAGCAGCTCAACGTGGCAAGTACATCATGGAAGAAAGTGGACTCTCTCCACAAGACCGTCCAGTTGTAAAAGCCGCTCTTGAAAAAGAAGCCGAAGCAAAAGTGCCTGTCGTTGCCCTACAACTTCCAACCGGCAAAATCATTACAGGAAAACAATCGGATACCATGACAGCCAGCGCAGCCTGCCTACTCAACTGCATTAAAGAATTAGCAGAAATTGGTGACTCCATCCATTTATTACCACCAGTCATTTTAAATGCAATCGGCCAACTCGGAAGCGATGTTCTAAAACACCAACGCCGCTCACTCGATAGTAAAGAAGTGCTCATCGCCCTCAGCATCTCAGCAGTCACAAACCCTGCCGCAGAAGCTGCCAAAAACCAATTACAAAACTTGCGCCACTTACAAGCGCACAGCACCGTCATCCTTCAAAAAGCCGACGAAGACACCTTCCGAAGCCTCGGAGTGATGATAACTTGCGAACCACAATTTGCTGGCACAAACCTCTACTACACAAACTAACCCCAAGCCCTCTCCATTTGGACGAGGGCTTTTTTATGGACACTTAACAGAAGCACAAACAACCTCTTAGCACCCTTTTTCGCACTCCCTGGTTCCACTAGCACTCCCCGGTTCCCCTAGCTGTCTCTAAGACCTATTCCTCTTTCCAACACCTCTTTCTAGAAGCAGAACTCCAAAAGTCTGCACACTCTCCTTTTTTCAAAAAAATCTTCGTTGCTTTGAAATTCGGCAAAATAAAGGAAGGGACATTTATCAATAAGGCCAATGAGCCTAAAATCCACGGATTCTATAGTAGAAATAGTGGCGCTTGTAACCGATGTGAATTAGTGACTCTGGAAATTTATTTCCTAGAGTCACTTTGAAGCTCGGTAGTAGTTGAGACGACAGGCTCAACACGGTACAGCCACTATCACTACTATGAAGATATCCGTTGGATTTAAAGGCGAATTGAATCTTATTCAATCTTCTCTTCTTTTATTCCTGCACCAGAATTTCAAAGGAACGAAGTTCCTTTATTCATTTTTTTGCACAAAAAAAGTCGAGAGCGTGTCTCGACTTTTCTTAGTTTCTAAAGATCTTGGCTTCTAAAAAGAGGTCGTTGTAAAGCGATAATAGGTCGGTTCCTAAATTCTCGTAAACCTCCATCTTCTCCATCGCTTCCTCACTCGGATAGAAGCTCTCATCCGAAGTGATTTCTTCTGGTAAAAGCGCTAGCGCATCCTTGTTTGGCGTTGCATACCCAACATACTGAGCATTCTTCGCTGCGATTTCCGGACGCAACATGAAGTTGATAAACGCATACGCGCCTTCCTTGTTACCAACTGTTTTTGGAATGACGATATTATCAAACCATAAGTTCGTTCCTTCGCTTGGAACCACATAAGCTAAATCTTCATTCTCACTCAACATTTTTGCGGCTTCCCCTGAGAAAGTGACGGCTATGTTGGCCTCTCCTTGAATCATATATGTCTTCATTTCATCAGCGATAATCGCTTTTGCATTTGGCATCAATGTCTTCAAGAATTTACC
>CALCML010000064.1 GCA_937967765.1 uncultured Carnobacterium sp. | reverse complement strand
GTTTAGGAGTTATTGCGACGTTGCCGGTTCTCGTTTCCTATATTCCAGGATTAACGGACATCAATGATGTAACGCTTCAAATCGGTGGGATGGGATCCATTCTCATTATCACGGGCGGAGTTTCTGGACTATTGGGATTGATTTCTGGAGCTGGATATTTAATTTCGTTAAATCGATTTGACAGTTAGAGGAGTTGAGAAGATGAAAGATAAAAGATGGGCCAAAATCAGTGCGTCTGTGGGCGTTCTAGGTGGGCCTTTAGCAATCTTTTTCCTATTTACGTTATTTGCGGCTGGACTTGGCGCCAGTCGTTTTGGGGCAATGCTGTCCCTTGCATTATTAGTGACGACATTTGGAATTATTTTCTTCGTAGCATTGAAAAGTGCGCGCTATTATAAAGAGGATGAACGTGTGAATCAGGTGGGTGCCAATTTATTTGTAGCCTCAAGCGGTGTAGGTTTCGTTATAAGCTTACTGATTGGGTCGGCAAATGTTCCAATAATTAGCGAACTCCTTGATTGGATAATGCTCGCGGTATTCGACGGAAATGATGGCTTTGAACGTGCGATCATTCTAATCTTTCTATTAGCAATTTTATCCGTAGTCTGGGGTATTTATTATGCGATTTGTCTAAGGAAATTTAAGGAGTCGGACTAAGAAAGAGGTGTAAGATGGAAGATTTAACATGGGCGGTACGATGTGCTAATGTCGGCATTAAGGGAGGAGCGCTTTTGCTAGTGGCTACTGTAGTACTATTTGCTGCAGGGCTCGGAGCAGATGGGTTCTTATTTACAATAGCAGCCCTATTGATAGTGGCTACTTATGTGACCATCTTCGTCGTCTCTCTTAAAAGTGCTATTTATTATAAAGGAGATTCCCGAGTTAAGAAGTGGGCCTCGAACTTGTTTTTACTGGCAGGGATATTAGGGTGTGCCCCAATCCTTATCGTGATACTCAGTAAAGTTCTCTTCTTAGATCAAGCTGTACTTCAATTCTTTGATTTGGTTGAGGAAGAAGTGGATATTTTTCTGATTCTCTTCCCGCCTATCGTAGTCGTTGCGTTGCTCTCGATTATTAGTGGACTCGGTTACGCTTCTTGCTTGAAGAACTTTAAAGAATAGTGTGGAACGAAGCTCATTTTGTGGGTTTTACTAAGAAAATTTGAGAACTTAAGACTTAAAGGAGACAAGAATATGCAAAGTAAAAAATGGGCAATGATTAGTGCTTTGGTAGGGCTTATTGGTGGTGGTTTTTCAGTCCTATCACCATTTCTGTTAACTTTTGCGGCGATTGCAAAAAGTGATGGGATACAGAATGACGTTCAATATGGTATGTGGATATTGAATCCTCTCGTATTACTTGTCGCTATAAAAAGTGCACTTTACTATAAAGACGACGAGCGAGTTTCTAACAAGGTCTCAAACTTGTTTGTTTTAGCAGGGGCAGTACTGCTTATTCCGGTAGTACTCACACTACTAGCAA
>CALCML010000063.1 GCA_937967765.1 uncultured Carnobacterium sp. | reverse complement strand
TAGACTAATCATGCAAAAAGGATGAAGCATGGTGCTTCATCCTTTTCTATAAAAATAACGTTATACCGTATACGGTATAACGTTATTTTTTTACTCTATTCTCCTAAAATAAGCCCAGCAAATTCTTCAGCAGTCACTGCGCCAAAGTAGTTGCTTAAATCGATAGCGCTTAAGACTTCCACTAAGTCTTCTTTCACCATACGAACACCTTTTAGTTTTTCTTCGACTTCTTGTACATTTCCTTTTGCAAAGAAATCACCGTAAATACGGCAGTTTGAAATTCTACCTTGTTCCACTTCTAAGTAGCATTGAATCGTTCCGCATGCAAAACGTCCATCACGGTAGTCACTATATTGTGGAGACTGGCCATAATTCCATTCCCAGTTTTTATATTTAGAAGCTGTGAGTTCATCGATTGCTTTCCAATCTTCTTCCGTTAACACATAACGTTTCGCTTCATCAATCGAGTTAATTCCTAAAATCTTACATGTGATTAAGTTTTTGAACTCATCTACCGTCACATTTTGATATTCTGGGGCTAGGTACGGACGAATATTTCCCACACGAGCACGTACAGATTGAATCCCTTTCGATTGTAATTTCTTCTTGTTTGGGTTCAAGACTTTTTCCATCGCATCATAGTCCACGTCTAATAAGAGCGAGAATCCACCGTATACACGACCATTGCTGATTGTCATCGCAGCACCGGATACTTTTTTGCCTTCAATCGTTAAGTCGTTACGACCTGTTTGTTCAACGGCTGTTGCGCCGAGTTCGTGTAAGGCTTTAATCGCTGGTTCATACGTTCTCTTGAAATCGCCAAAGATTCCATTGTCTTGAATTAAATAGCATACATTCACGGCACCAGAGTCCACGTATACGGCACCGCCACCAGTGTCACGACGTACAACAAGAATATTGTTTTCTTTTAAATACTCTTCGTTTACTTCGGCAATTGTATTTTGGAATTTTCCAATTTCTACTTTAGGGTCGCAGTAATATGGGAACAAGATGTCATCATCTAGGAAGACATTACTTTGCACATATACTTGCATCGCAAGCGCTACTGCTCCATCTTTTACATATTTTCCATCACGGATTGGTTCGATTAAATACATCGTTTATTCTCCTTTAAGCTCTTGATACGTCCCATGAATTAATGGGGCGATGTTTTCTGACAATTGTACGGTTTGCTCTCTTAGCGCAAGTGGAATGCGATAATGTTTATGATTCATACTTACAAATAGCGCATTTGGATTAGCTTGTACGCATTTTTGGAAAGGGGTCTTGATAAATTGTGGCGTTGTAAAGCCCACTCCAATCTCTAAAAAGAGAACCTTATCATTTTTATGTTCTTCTAAAAACGCATCATAGCGTGCTTTTTGTGCAAAGAATTCTGCTGACTCCACCATACCTTTTTCAGCGTTACGCTTATTAATTTCAAGCGGCGCCCCGCATTCTGGACAGAACGGAATCAGTTCATAAGGAACCTTCATATCCTTTTGTTCGGCAATCATCTTTCGAACTAATGCATCATCTTGATACGTTTTTGGATGACAGTGCTGGCTACATTGGAAAAGTCCATACTCCCCTTGAATATGATAAACTTTCTCTTTGTCATACCCGGCTACCCAAAAAGCATTATCCGCATTTGTTGTGATGATGTGGTACGGCTTTGTTTTAAGCATTTCTAATAGTTCTACATACGATTGTCCCACAGGTTGGTCCAAATAATTCAGCGCGATAAAACGACTTTGAAACGCCCAATACTCTTCCCAACTTGGAAAATGAAACAAACTCGCCTGTAGCATATCTAAAAATTGATACTTCTCGATAAAATCAGGAAAAGCGTCTTCGAATCGACTGCCAATATAGGTGAACCCATCTGCTGCTGACATCCCAGCACCGATACCAACCACAATAGCATCAGCTTCCTGGAATAAGTCCGCCAATAGACTAGCTTCAGTCGTTCTTTCTTTTTGTAATGCATTCCATTTCGTCATTCTACTGTTCTCCTGATAATAATTTCTGATAAATTGATTGATCTTCCTTGGTATACGTTGAAAAAATAACGGTCATTGTTGAAGATGTCTCCGTCAACCATTTGTTCACGGTATCCACTGCAATACGAGCGGCAGGTTCTTTTGGAAATCCAAATTCTCCTGTTGAAATCCCACAAAAAGCAATCGAGGTAAGGTTTGCTTCTCTTGCTGCTTCCAGACAACTCTTGTAACACCCAGCCAGTAACTGTTCACGTAGCGGCGTTACTTTTTGCCCTGGAGGCAAGAAGGGGCCTACCGTATGAATAATGTACTTCGATGGCAAGTTGAACGCTGGCGTGATTTTTGCTTTTCCAACAGGTTCCTTCTTCCCTTGTTCCTCCATTAACTGGTGGCAAAAGGAGCGAAGTTCAATTCCTGAAAAAGTATGAATCGCATTATCAATACAGCGGTGATTCGGAATAAAACATCCAAGCATCTCACTATTCGCCGCATTCACAATCGCATCCACTTGTAATTCACACAAGTCACCGTAATACAGTTTGATTTGGTCATTTGCAGTCGGCGCGCAATCTGCTAAGGTTTGGACTCTTGGAGCATGGTATTCTTGTAAATACTCATTTTCTAAAACTATATAGTCTGCAGAAGCCTCTTTTGGCTGTCTTACATTCACAAAACCTCTCCAAAGGGTCTTCAACTCTTCTAGCGTTTTCCCTTCAACTGATACGGTTTCTCCTGATTCCTGCGCTAGGATTTCAATCATTTGTTTGAGCAACTGCTCTTCTTTATGATTATTCATCTTCTAATGCCAAGAATGCTGCTTCATCAACATCCGTTAATGTCACTAACCAGTGTTCTTCTGGTTTTTCTGAGTTTAATAATTTAGGGTCTTCTGTTGCTGCTAAGTTTCTAGCAACGACTTTCCCTGCAAGTGGTGTCACAATCGACATCACTGTTTTACTTGCTTCTAAACTTAAGATTTCGTCTTCAGCTTCTAATTCGTCATCCATGTTAAATTGAACGAATCCAATTGTACCGACATCATCTTGAAGTTCTGGAGTCATACGAATCGTGTAGTTTTCTCCTTCTTTATCAATCCATAAAAAGTTAGCAAATTTTCTCATTTTATTTTTCTCCTTTATATAATTCAGCAAGTAATTCTACTGAACGTTTTCTTTTTTCAATGGAACCGACGAGTGGAATAAATAATAACTCATCGGGATTGGAGACTGCTCTTAGCGTCTCCATTTGCTCGTAAACTTCACGTGGGTTTCCCACAATGAGTCGACTGCGGTTGCTTGCGATTTTTTCACGGTCACGCTGAGTTAATTCATATGTTTCCACATCTTTTCGTGTTGGGAAGGTATGAAATTCTGAAAAATCTTGTTTTCCAAGCATCCATAAATCTAGTGGTTTCGCCATCTCTTCGGCTTCTTCGCTCGTATCAGCAATAACCACAAATACCGCTAGTACGAAGTTGCTTGGTTTACTATGTGGGCCTGATTTAAAGGTGCTGCGATATTTCTTAGAAAGACTTTTCGCCAACTCCACAGGATCTTGAGGAATATACGGAAATACACCATATACAAAACTCAATCCAAGAGTTGCCGCTGACTCAATCGACTGACCTCCCATTCCAAGAAGGAACTGCTCTGGAACAGTCGCCACTTCTGGAACGACCACACCTTTATGACGCGCTTCATTTAAATAGTGCTGCAATTTTTCTAACCACAAGGCGTATTGCTCTTTCGAATAAAGCGACTGCAAATTACGACCTACAAGCGGCGTTCCTGGGGAATTACCAAGACCGATATCCACACGTCCTGGGAATAGTCCTTCTAGCGTTGACATGATTTCAGCTACTTTATACGGCGAATAATGAAGCCCCATGATTCCACCCGAACCAATATGGATGTTCTTCGTGTGGCTAGCAAGGTACGGAATCACCACTTCTGGAGCACTAATCGAGAGCGCTGGCACATTATGATGTTCACTTACCCAGAATCGATGAAATCCAAGTTCGTCTGCTAATTGCGCCAACTCCAATGTTTCACGAACAGCTTCTGCGCTCGTCTTTCCTTCATCTACGAGACCATAATCTAATAGACTAATTTTCACCCGTCTCTCTCCCCTCGTAGTTGGCTTCGAGTCCTCTGAAGAAATCTCTGGCTTCTTTTTCAAGCGACTCCCCAAAGTCCATTAAAGGTACGATATCTTTGAAGGCCGCCTTTGGAATCGCTAAGGCTTCAAGCGCTTCTGGTTTAATCGTTAATTGAATATCTGATTCATTTCCTTCTTGAATCTTCACGGCAAATTCTGGATCCGTGATAAACGGTGTTGATAGCCCGACTAAATCTGCATTTTCCAATGCTTCAAGTGCTTTTTCTTTAGAATTAATACCGCCTGAAGCAATCACAGCAACTCGCCCTTTTAAGCGGTCATAGACGACTTTATTCACGAGTTTGCCTTGATGCGGTCCTTTAGCACGGACTTTATTTCTGAAGACATCATGTCCCCAGCTTGCAATAGCTAAGTAATCAATTTTCACTTTCTTAAGAGCCTCTTCGAAGAACTCAAGAAACTCATCCACGGTGTATCCAATTTGATTTCCACGCGTTTCTTCAGGAGTCGCACGGAATCCAAGAATAAACTCATCTGAGGCATATTCATCAATCACTTCTTGAACCGCCATTAAGACTTCCATCCCGATTCTTGAACGGTCCTCTAATGTCTTACAACCATACTCATCTGTACGCTCGTTTGAGAACGTTGAGAAGAAGGTTTGAATGAGCAGTCGTTGCGCCGATGAAATTTCTAAGCCGTCGAATCCAGACTGAATGGCAATTTGAGCAGCACGGCGATAATCTTCGATAATGCCATGAATTTCTTCTACGGTTAATTCTTTGACTTCATGTGGGAAAGGCGATTGTAATGTCATCGCACTTGGACCATACACATAGCGGTCACGGTTTAAGGCATGACTTGCAAAACGTCCCGCATGCGTTAATTGTAAGATGGCTTTCGCTCCACCTGATTTCATCGCTTTGGCTAGTTTGGTTAAGCCTTCGATATCGTCTAGAGAAGTCGCACTAAAACCATACTCGAATAGCTGGCCGTGCTTGTTCACGTATGCCGCCCCTGTAATTTGAAGGGCTGCAGCATGTGCACGACGCTCGGCGTATTTTAAATCATCCTCTGTAATATGACCTTCTTTCGTTGAAGAGTTCGTCACCATTGGAGAAAGCACAAATCGATTGTCCAATGTGACTCCTTTTTTTAATTCGAAAGGCTTAAATAAAGCTTCTGTTTCTAACACACTTTCACTTCTTTCTACTGTTTTGTTACTTGTAATAATTTTTCCTGTTCAAACCAATCTGCAATTTGTAGGAGAAGGTCTTCTCTTCCTTTTGCAGCAGCGAGTTGCACGCCAATTGGAAGTCCCTCTTTTGTATGATGAACTGGTAAACTAATGGCCGGTTGCCCTGTAATGTTAAATCGCTGAGTAAACGGCGTATCGGCTACGCTCTCCTCGAACATTTCCCAGAGTAATTGTTGTTTCTGGTCTTTTGTGAAATCATCGATGCGAACAAGTTTGGATTGTAATTCTTCTGATAACTCATACGGATGAAGAATAGGCGCTACTTGCGCAACAGTTGGTAGTAACAGCACATCATACTGCTTGTGTAACTTCGCCATCTGCTCGGCATAAATATCCCAACTCGAGGCTACTTTCGAGTACTCCATTCCCGAAATATCTAG
>CALCML010000062.1 GCA_937967765.1 uncultured Carnobacterium sp. | reverse complement strand
GAGTTCTTCTTGAACGATTGGTTCAACGGTGTGACTTGCTTTAGAAGGTGCATCATCGACTGGTAGCACTTCGACTTCTTCTCTTACCTTTTCAGTAAACGAAGGCGTTTCGATACGACTAGACTCCGAAGTAGGTGTCTTCAATTGCCACTCCAATGTTTGTTGGACTGGTTTTGGAGCCTCTACGCGATTTTCTTTACGTTTGAAGGACAAGTCTTCAATCGATTCAGGAATGCGTTGTACGCCTTGTATCGCCTCTCTAATGGCCTTTTGAATCACCTGTGAGAGTTCTTGCTCTTTACTGATTCGAACTTCTTGTTTCGTTGGATGCACGTTCACATCGACAAGTTGCACGTCCATTTCAATCGAAATAATCGTAATCGGGAATCGTCCCACCATTAAGGTTGAGCCGTATCCGAGTGTAATGGCCTTTGCGATTGCCATATTGCGGATTGGTCGTCCATTAATGAAAATCGATAAGTAATTACGGTTCGAACGTGTGAGTTCTGGTAAGGACGTATATCCTGACACTTTGAAATCTTCGTCTTCCCCGCTGAAAGGTAACATCTTACGAGCATTCACAGGTCCAATATTCCCAGCGACTGCTTGCAGCAAATCACCTTTCCCAGAAGTTTGTAATAACAGATTGCCGTCATTTTTTAAAACAAAGGCAATTTCTGGGTGACTAAGAGACGCCTTACTCACGACATCGGTAATATGCGCTAATTCCGTCTGTAGTGTTCGTACGAATTTCAATCGTGCTGGTGTGTTATAAAACAAATCTTCAACAAGGAAAGTCGTTCCTTTTAACGGTGGTACGGTCTTTTCTTCTTTAATTTCACCAGACTCAATCTTTAACTCCACGCCGCTGTCTTCTCCGGTAGAAGTCGTCAGCGTTACTTTTGAAACGGCTGTAATACTCGCCAAGGCTTCACCACGGAACCCGAGTGTACGGATTCTAAAGAGTTGTTCTGGCGAATAGAGTTTACTCGTTGTATGACGTTTAATCGACATACGAGCGTCCTCTTTCGTCATCCCGATGCCATTATCTTGAATGCGAATTTTGCGAAGGCCACTCTCTTCGATTTCAATCTCGATTCGAGTACTTCCAGCGTCAATCGCGTTTTCGAGTAATTCTTTTACCACAGAAGAAGGACGTTCGATCACTTCCCCTGCTGCGATTTGGTTTGTCAGTAATGTACTTAATTCTTTAATTGTTCCCATACACTACTCACCCTTTTCCATTTGTTGCCATTTATACAGGATGTTCATTGCATCCATTGGCGTCATACTCATTAAGTTTAAGCCTTTAAGCTCGTGAACCCATTCAGGCATGCTCTCTGTTTCTTCAAAAAGCGATACTTGTTCCACGTAGGTACTATTGTCACTTGCGGCCCCTTTAGCTTCTAAATGATTTAAAATCGTGCTCGCATTTTTCAACAGCTCTGTAGGAAGTCCAGCCAGTTTCGCCACATGAATTCCGTAACTCTTATCGGCAGGACCTTCTAATACTTTATGCAAGAAGACTACTTCGCCATTTTCTTCAACGGCTCCCACATGCACATTGCGTAAATCTGCATATTTCTCACTGAGTCGTGTTAACTCGTGATAGTGCGTTGAGAATAATACTTTTGCTGTTAAATGCTCGTGAATATACGTGATGATGGCTTCAGCAAGCGCCATTCCATCATACGTAGCCGTCCCACGTCCGATTTCGTCAAACAATAGTAAGCTTGTTTCATCGGCATTTCTTAGTGCGTGGTTTGTCTCCATCATCTCCACCATAAACGTACTTTGGCCAGAAATTAAATCATCGGCCGCTCCGATACGCGTAAAGATTTTCGTAAAGACTGGAATCGTTGCACTCTTGGCAGGTACAAAGCATCCGATTTGCGCCAGAATCACACAGAGCGCTAATTGTCTCATGTAAGTTGATTTACCGGACATATTTGGCCCAGTAATCAGAAGAATATGTTCCTCTGGACTCATTGAAATGCTATTTGGAACATAGGTTGATTGTCCCATGACTTTTTCAACAACTGGATGGCGACCATCCTCAATCCAGAGTCTACGGTTCTTCATCAAAATTGTAGGTTTCACTAAGTGATAACGTTCGCTCACTACACTGAAGGCTTGTAGGACGTCGATGGTTGCGACAGTTTTTGCTAATTGTTGCAATTGGGCTGTATAGTGTTTCACCTGTTCACGCACTTCTACGAATAATTGATATTCGAGTGCACTTGATTTTTCTTCCGCTTCTAAAATCAGCGTTTCTTTTTCTTTTAATTCAGGCGTAATAAAACGTTCCGCATTCGCCAGCGTTTGTTTACGCTCATAACGACTACTATCGAGTTTCGATAGATTCGATTTTGTCACTTCGATATAGTATCCAAACACCTTATTAAAACTAATCTTCAATGAACTGATGCCTGTTTGCTCACGTTCTTGTTGTTGGAGCGCGGCAATCCATTCTTTTCCGTGTTTCATCGTATCGCGGTACGTATCGAGCGTCGCGTTATATCCTGAACGGATAATATTTCCATCTGAAATCGTGAGCGGGGCATCTTCGTCGATGGCACGGTCGATTAAATCGTATAGCTCAGGAATATCGAATAAGTTTTCTCCAAGAGCACTCCATTCTTCTGAATCCAAGCTATCCACAATCGATTTAAAGATTGGTACTTGTCCAAGTGTTTGTTTTAATTGCAAGAGATCACGCGCATTGGCGGTTCCAAAGGACACTTTCCCAACAATACGTTCTAAGTCATACACACGTTTCAATGTTTCGATAAAATCTGTACGTTCAAAATAATGTTGATTTAATGTTTCCACTAGCGCATGGCGTTTTTGAATCGCCCCTTCTAGTACAAGTGGTTTTTCAAGCCATTGTTTAAGGAGTCGTCCCCCCATCGCCGTTTGCGTCTCGTCTAAGAACCAGAACAATGATCCATGTTTTTGATTGGCACGTATGGTCGTTGTTAACTCTAAGTTACGTTTTGTCTCATAATTCATTGAGAGATAGAACTCACTTTGATACGCTTGCGCCTTTTGTAAGTGCGAAAAGCTTCTCTTTTGAGTGAGTTTCAAATAACTTAATAGATTTTGCACGCATCGGATAGAAGCTTCATCTTCTAGTTCTGAGACTAAGTCTGTGCAGTCTTCGGCATTAATTTCATCTTTTTCAATCGTTGAAATTAAAATTTGCATGCTCGTAAACAGATGGCGCAGTTCTTCTGTCACATCACTTTCTACAAGAACGACTTCACGGCACATCAAGCTTGAGCATTCGCTACGCACTTCTTCCAAGTTTTCGAGTTGTGTCACTTTCAATTCCCCTGTTGACACATCCACATACGATAGTGCAAATCGTTTCCCAACAAGCGGTAAAATCGATACTAAATAATGGTTTTGATTTTGCGCTTGGTATTCTGTATACGTCCCTGGCGTCAAGACTTGAACAACGTCTCGCTTCACCATTCCCTTTGTTAGCTTTGGATCTTCCAATTGCTCACAGATGGCTACTTTCTTTCCAAGTTCAATCAGCGTTTTAATATATTCTTTTGCGGCATGATGAGGAACTCCACACATTGGAATTGGGTCCTCTGCATTTTTATTTCGACTGGTTAGTGTAATTTCGAGAAGTCGTGCTGCTTCAATCGCATCATCATAAAACAATTCATAGAAATCACCTAGTCGATAGAACAATAAGCAATCAGGATATTTTTCTTTAATCGAAAAATACTGTTGCATCATCGGTGTGTGTTTCGTTTTTTGTGGCATTTCTGACTCTCTTTCTAATCTTTTTATTCAAAAAATGGTGCATCTGGAGTAATACGAATCGGTTGAATCGATTTCGCTTTCCCCGTTTTATCATCAATATCAATCAAACAAGCACTCAATTGTCCCTCATCATCTTCAGCCACTTCAAATCGTGCCGGTAATTGATTGAGGAACTTCGTAATAATAATATCGCGTTCCATTCCGAGGATTCCGTTATACGGACCTGTCATTCCCACATCACACAGGAAGGCTGTTCCCTGAGGAAGAACGCGGGCGTCGTTTGTTGGGACATGCGTATGTGTTCCAACGACAGCAGATACTTTCCCGTCTAAGTACCAAGACAATGCTTGTTTTTCACTTGTTACTTCGGCGTGGAAGTCGATAAAGATAATCGGTGTTCTCTTTCTAGCTTCTTCAACCGCTTCTGTAATTTTTGCAAAAGGATCATCCAATGTATTCATAAAGACACGGCCTTGCAAGTTAATCACAGCCACTTCTTTATCGTTACATTTTACATAAACGATTCCTTTTCCTGGAACGACTTCTGGATAGTTCAGCGGTCGTACCATTTTTGTGGCATCTTCAATGAAATCAAAAATCGCTTTGTTATCAAAGGCATGATTTCCAAGCGTTACAACGTCTGCACCAGCCTGCAATAACTCCTTATAAATCTTCTCCGTAATTCCTTTTCCGTGGGCAGCATTTTCCCCATTAATCACGGTGATTTGTGGTTTATATTTTTTCTTTAATTTTGGGACATATTGTGCGACCATCTCTCTTCCAAGAGAACCGACAACATCGCCAACGAATAATAATTTCATAAGAGTGCCTCTTTCTAAATCAATGTAGCTCTATTTTACCATAAAATAAGGCTAGAAAATACCTAGATACAACTCTAGACTAGGGAACTGAAATTAACATATATGTTAATTTTTACATCACTTGTAATAACACCATATAAATGACCGTTGGAACAAAGATACTAAGCAAAGTATTCTCCTTCCACCATTGCAATAAGACGACAATCGCGACGGCAATGAGTTCTGGAACCCCAAATGGTGCGTTTATAAACGAAATATCCTTCAGGCAATAAACGACTAGAATCGTAATAATGGCTTGTGGTAAGACCGCCGAAATAAACTGCATGCGGGTCGATAAGTTCGTTTGATTACGGAGCACTAGAAACGGGAATAATCGGATTGCAAAAGTCACGACTCCACTAGTAATAAGAGCAAGAATAATATATGTATTACTCATTTTCTTCCTCCTTCATTTGTAGTTTCTCACGTTCGAAAATAACAATTAATCCAATCATCGTTGTCGCTAATGCGCACACTAAGAAATATTGTTTTCCAACAAGAAGTAAAAAGAAAATCGCGCTGACTCCCCCAATGATAAATGGGAAATAGCGGTCTGCCTTTTTCAATTGGTTCACAAGAATCACGACAAAGAGTGCGGTCATTGAAAAATCGATTCCCTTTGTTGAAAACGGAAGAAATTCACCGATGACAACCCCAATAATCGTTCCAAGAACCCAATAGCAGTGATTCAAGAGTCCGACATAAACCATCACTTGTTCACTGCCTTCTCTCTTCGTTTGTTTCATCCCTACTAATAGCGAGAAGGTTTCATCTGATAAGGCGAAAATTAAATAAAATGCCTTCCACCCTAGTTTTTTAAATTCATCAATAAAGCTAACGCCGTAAAATAACATTCTGGCATTAATAAATAATGTCATTACCGCAATCATCCAAAAGCTCATCCCTGCGCTCATAAACGAGACAAGAGCAAACTGCATGGATCCTGCATATACAAATACACTTGAAAAAATAGATGCCCAAGCAGGAAAGCCTTCTTGTGACATCAAGAGTGCAAATGCAATCCCTAAAAAGATATACCCGAAACAGATGGGTAAACTAATCTTAAATGCTTGTTTCAATTCGTTCATAGATTCTCCTAAAAACAAAAAAAGATTGAAAGCCTGATATACCAGACCTTCAATCTCTTATTCTAACTTATTTTTATAAAGATTTAAATGTATTCACTACATTTTCTACAGTGAATCCTAATGTTTCCATGACTTTATTTCCGTTACCAGATAAACCGAAGCGGTCGATTGTCACAGTAGCCCCATCTAAACCAACGTATTGTCCCCATCCAAAGCTTGCGCCCATTTCAACGGCAACACGTTTACGAACATCGCTTGGTAATACTGATTCACGGTATTCTTTTGGTTGTTCTTCGAATAAATTCATTGATGGCATTGAAACAACAGATACATCAATTCCTTCTTCCGCAAGAACTTTTTGCGCTTCAATGGCAAGAGCCACTTCAGAACCTGTCGCAATTAAGATACCTTCTGGAGTATCGCATTTTTGTGGGCTAACCACATATGCCCCACGTTTAACCCCTTCATAAGCTAATTCTTGTGAATGTTCAAGTACTGGTAAGTTTTGACGTGAGAATACTAATACTGTTGGACGGTCTTTTGCTTCTACAGCCACTTTCCAAGCAGCAGATACTTCGTTACCGTCAGCAGGACGAATCACGTTTAAGTTTGGAGTTGCACGGAACGCTGCCAATTGTTCGATTGGTTCATGCGTTGGTCCATCTTCCCCAACAGCAATAGAGTCATGAGTATACACGTAAATTGCTGGTAAGTGAGAAATAGCTGCAACACGCATTGCTGCTTTTAAGTAATCTGCGAATACGAAGAATGTTCCTCCATATACACGGTTACCACCATGAAGAAGCATACCGTTCATCGCAGCTCCCATTGCGAATTCACGAACCCCAAACCAGATATTTCTTCCACCGTAATTTTCGTGTGAGAAGTCTGTATCTGCTTTATTCATTGTATTGTTTGATGAAGAAAGGTCCGCAGATCCACCCCAGAAGAATGGAATGTGTTTTCCTAATTCTTGAATCGCAGCTTGGCTTGTCACACGAGAAGCCATTGCTGGGCTACCAAATTCATATGAAGGTAATACTTTTTCTAAGTCTACTTCGATGTTTTCTGCAAAGCTATCTTCGAATTCTTTTGCAAGTTCTGGATAAGCTTGTTTATAGCCTTCGAATACTTCTTTCCATTCGTTGTAGTCATTTTCACCCGTTTGCACTAATAATTTGTCGAAACGGTGTTGCACTTCTTCTGGCACTTCAAATGGGCCATATTCCCATCCATAGTTTGCTTTTGTTGCAGCAATGCCGTCAGGTCCTAAAGGAGCCCCGTGAACTTTATTAGTTCCTTGGTTTGGCGCACCGTAACCAATGATGGTTTTCACTTCGATAATCGTTGGTTTTTCTTTTTGGCATTGTGCTTCTTCGATAGCTTCAGCGATTTCGTCTAAATCATTTCCATCTTCAACACGGATATAGTTCCAACCTAATCCTTTGAAGCGTTTCTTCACGTCTTCGTTGAACACTTTATTTAATGGGCCATCTAAGCAGATGTCGTTTGAATCGTATAGCACGATTAATTTGTTTAATTTCAATGTTCCAGCTAAAGATGCTGCCTCATAAGAAATACCTTCCATTAAGTCCCCGTCACCACATAATACATATGTGTGGTGGTCAACTACTGGGTAGCCTTCACGGTTGAATTTTGCAGCTAAGTGCGCTTCAGCCATGGCCATCCCAACAGCGTTAGCAAATCCTTGGCCAAGAGGACCCGTTGTTGCATCTACCCCATCCGTGTCATGTACTTCTGGGTGTCCTGGCGTTTTACTTCCAAGTTGACGGAAGTTTTTCACATCTTCAATCGATAAGTCATAGCCTGATAAATGTAATAAAGCATATAACATTGCAGATCCATGACCTGCTGATAATACAAAGCGATCGCGATCGACCCAAGTAGAACGTTTTGGGTTTACTTTCAAATATTTAGACCAAAGTACATAAGCCATTGGTGCCGCACCCATTGGTAGTCCAGGGTGTCCTGAATTCGCAGCTTGAATCGCATCCATACTTAGTGTACGAATTGTATTTACTGCTAGTTGATCGGTTTTATCAAACATACAATCACTCCTTAAAATTTGTTTTCCGTACTGGAACTTACTCTTCTATTTTACTAAGCTACCGGGCCTTTTGCAACCGTTATTTTTATGATAAATAAAAGATAGTAACCCCTTGCAAACAACATATTTCTTTCATGAATTCCGCATATTTTGCAAAAATAAAAAGGCTGAAAAATTCAGCCTTCTCACCTCTATTCTGCGTCTCGGTTATGCAATCCTTTTTCTTTTTGGATCGCTTTTAGTTTGTCAGGAGTAACGTCATTGCCCTCATTATCGACTACTTTTAGCCCCTCGATATGATTACGCATACCTCCACGAAAAGCTTCTAAATACTCTTGGCGCAAGAGTTGTTGTTCCTTTTCTTCCGTTGGAGTGAGTTTTCCTTCTTTTTTCTTTTTTGCTAATTCATTAATACGATTAATCTTTTCTGGTGATAACATGTTTGTCATTCCTTTCCTTCGTTTCGTCTCCTAGTGTATCACGAGACAAAACTTTTTCCTAAAAATATGACTAACATGCGAACATTTGTTTGATTTCTGTTTACAAAGTGTGTTACACTAGTCTCAAAGAAGGAGATGTTCCGATGACAAATTTAAAAGATTCTAGACAATTAGATGTATTACAATTTATTTATAAAGAAGTTCAAGAGCACGGTTATCCGCCAACAGTGCGTGAAATTTGTAACGCCGTTCAACTCTCTTCGACTTCTACCGTTCATGGTCACTTATCAAGACTTGAGAAAAACGGCTTAATTCAACGTGACCCAAGTAAACCACGTGCCATTGAATTAACGATGGCTGGGCTCAAAGCAATCGGCGCTAAATCAACGGCGATTCCAATGCTTGGTGTGGTTACAGCCGGTGAACCAATTCTTGCTGTAGAAGAAGCAAGTGACTTCTTCCCAATCCCACCAGATTTGCAAAACGATGCAGATGATTTATTTATGCTTCGTATTAAAGGAGACAGTATGATTAATGCTGGTATCTTTGATGGCGATTCTGTCATTGTCCGTAAACAATCAACTGCCTCAAACGGTGAAATCGTTATTGCGATGACCGAAGAAGACACTGCAACTTGTAAGAGATTCTATCTCGAAAGCGACCATGTACGCCTAGAGCCAGAAAATGACACGATGGACCCTATTATCTTACCGAACTGTACGATTTTAGGAAAAGTCGTTAGCTTATATCGCAGTCGTATTTTCTAAACCAAACGAAAACCTCCGCTCAAACTTGAGCGGAGGTTATTTTGATTTCATTACGCTTTTAACGTTACTTTTCCTACTTCTGCTTTTCCTGTAACTGTTCCTTCTTTTGCAATAGAAATCGATTCTACTTTATCCATATTCGTAAAGAGAACCATCATCGCAGTATCTTTCCCGGCTTCTTTTAACGCTTCTAGGTCCACTGTAGATAACACTGTATGTTCATCTACCTTTTGGCCGACTGTTACTGTCGTTTCAAAAGGATCCCCTTTTAATTCAACAGTATCAATTCCCATATGAACGAGTACTTCTAATCCACCAGCAGTTTGAATCCCTACAGCGTGAAGTGTTGGAAAGACATTCACCACTTCCCCTTTCACCGGAGAAGTAATCACACCACTTGAAGGAATCACTGCAAATCCATCCCCCATCATTTTGCCTGCAAACACTGGATCGTTCACAGTAGTAATGGGAACAATTTCTCCGCCAGCCAGTGCAAATACTGGTACTTCTTTTTCTACTTGATTCTTTTTAAAAAATCCAAACATTTTATCGTCTCCTTATTCTGGTTGAATGGCATGTAATGTATTTGAGAAAATCGAGCGTTTGCGTTCCTTATCGATTTCCTTGTAGTAACTATATAAAATATCGACAATGACAAGAACTGGGAATTGCGGTGTAATGGTCGTTCCTTGCTCTAAGGCATTCTTCATCGCGATGAGCACTAACTCGTCACAATCCTGTTGCAACTCTTCGCTCTTCTTAGAGGTAATAAGAACCGTTTTTGCTCCTTGAAGTTTTGCGATATTTACGGCATTCACAACACTTTCGTTGGCCGACACCGTAATGCCAATCACAAGACAATCTTCATCGACTAATACGCGGTTCATGAGCATCGTATGTAAATCCGTAATGGCCTCACAAATCATCCCGAGTCGCATAAACCTAAACTTCATCTCCAACGCTGCTAACCCGGAACTTCCTTGTCCGTAGATATACACGCGCTTAGCCTTACTAAGCATGTCACACACATGAATCAGCTGCGCTTCATTGATGAGGGAGAAGGATTTCGTTAAGAGGTCTGCATAATCGTCTAACACAATTTTGGTTAAATCATTATGCAAGTTTGTCTCTTCTTGCTTTCCCTTTTGATAATCATAAATAAACTCTCGATATCCCTTATAGCCACACTTTTGAGCAAATCGTGTTAAGGATGGAATCGATACAAATAATCTCTTTGATACTTCTTGAGCGGATAGCGATTCATTTTCCGGAATTATACCCAAGAAATATTTCGCAATCGTTTTTTCAATCGGTGTCAACGTATCGTAAATCGATTCAATCATCGGCGCTACTTTTTTCTCAAATGACAACATCTGCTTTTCCCCTTTGCATTGTTACCTTCATTATAGCACAGGTTTCTAAAAAGATTTTGCCTTTTTTCAAAAATAAAAGATGGACCGATCTTTTGGGCCAGTCCATCTACAAAGGTGTTTTAACTGACTAGTCGTCTACACCTAAAATTTCATTAATATTGTTCTTATAAAGAATTGCTTTCGCACCGTAAATGGCTTGAATACCACCTTTTACTTCAAGAACATCTACCGCACCGATTTCTTTCAATGTTGCTTTGTTAACTTTATCAACTTCTTTAACGGCAACACGTAGACGAGTGATACAAGCATCCACGTCTTCGATATTTTCTGCTCCACCTAGAGCTTCGATAATACGAACGCTGTCTTGTTTCAAGCTGTCACGAGTTTCAACAACTGGTTTGTCATCTGCTTCTAAAGAATCTTCAAGACGACCAGGAGTTGCTACGTTAAATTGAGTGATGAACCATCTGAATACTACATAGTATAGACCACTCCAGATTAAAC
>CALCML010000061.1 GCA_937967765.1 uncultured Carnobacterium sp. | reverse complement strand
TTACGGAAGTCTTCCATGAAGTATTCCGCTTCGTCAAAGGTAATCCCCATTGCAGCAAATACTACCGCAAATTTTTCGTCGCTGTTTAATACAGTCGCTTGACGTGCGATTTGGGCCGCTAACTCTTTATGAGGAAGCCCTGAACCAGAGAATACTGGTAATTTTTGTCCACGAACAAGAGTGTTCAAGTGGTCAATCGCAGAAATCCCTGTTTGGATAAATTCATCCGGATAGTCACGAGAAACTGGGTTAATCGCTTGTCCGTTTACGTCTAAAGTCGCTTCTGGAAGGATTTCTGGACCGTTATCCATAACGTTCCCCATCCCATCGAAAATACGACCAATCATGTCTTCAGATACGTTTAATGATAATGGTTTACCACGGAAACGTACTTTTGTATCACGAATGTTGATTCCGCTTGGTCCTTCGAAAATCTGAACCATTGCTTTATCTTCGTTAACTTCAAGTACTTGTCCATGACGTAATTCACCATTTTGTAATTGGATTTCAACCAACTCATCATATTTAACGCCTTCGACTTGTTCAACCATCATTAAAGGGCCAACAACTTCACTAATCGTACGATACTCTTTAAGCATGTGTCATCCCTCCATGTTGAATTGTTTTTTCGATATCTGTTTTAATTTGCTCTCTGATTTCATCGAAACGAGCAATTTCAGATTCTGGAATATATTTTGAACGTGCGATACGGTCACGCACATCTTCTGTTCCGTCGATGATTTCAGCATAGTATGAACCAAGTTTCATCGCACGACGCGCTTCTTTTTCAAATGTCAAGATGAGTTCTAACATGCGATATTGTTTCTCACGAGATGAGAATGTATCGACATCGTCAAACGCATTTTGTTGTAAGAAGTCTTCACGAAGCATTTTAGCAGTCATCATTGTTAGGCGGTCACGTTCAGATAATGATTCAAGACCAACTAAACGAACGATTTCTTCTAAGCTTGCTTCTTCTTGTAATGTGTTCATGGCATGTTGAACAAATTCAGACCAGTTTGCATGAACGTTTTCATCCATGTATTTACCAACTTCTGGGTCATACAATGAGTAAGACGTTAACCAGTTCATAGATGGGAAGTGACGTTTTTGCGCCAATGTTGCATCTAATC
>CALCML010000060.1 GCA_937967765.1 uncultured Carnobacterium sp. | reverse complement strand
AACCATCCGTAATTCGCATCGATTACTGATTGCTATAATGGCTACTATGTTATCCGAAAACGCGTAGCTTTTTTATTTGACTCTTAACGTTGTTGTTTAGATTCGATGGTGTTGGTGCAAATATTCCTTCATTCGAAAGGAAAAAGTGCTTAAATGTATTGGAGATTCTTATGTAAGAAGTTTAAAAGTTTAGGATTTTGTTAGGGAATGTTACGGTATAGGCGGGATATGGTATGATGAAGGCACTGAATTGCAAAGTGAGGTTTTGTGTGTGAAGTTAAAGAAATGGTCGTGGATTGGGCTATTGATGTTATGCGTGACGCTATTAGTAGGGTGTGCGGATCGTACGAGTCGTGGGTATCTTGAAGAGCTGGCTGGGAAAGAATTGAGTCGTGTGTATCCGACAGAAAATATTGAAGATTTATTTGAGCAGTTTCCGAATGGATTTACCGTAAGTCAGATGCGTGTAGTCGGTGACTCGAATGTATTTGTTTATCTTGAAGCTAGGGAAAAAGGGAAGCCAATAGTTGGAACGATTAAGCAGCTCAATTCTAAAACAAAGGAAGAGGAAAAAAGTCAGACGATTCAATATGTGGATGGGAAGTTTGTTTTTGAAAATGAAGAAGAAGCGAAAAAACTCTGGCCACAAGGAAAGTTCTTGTTCCAAGAATTGCAATTGAATAAAGATATTTTGGCAAAGGCAAAATTGGTAAATAAGAATTATACAAAGAAAGAAGAAAGTCCTACTGGGGATAATACATTTTATCTGAAATATAACATTCAACTTCCAGTGGTCAGTCGGATTTTGGGGATCGACGAGTCGCAGCCGGTAGAGCTCTTTATCTTTGGTCGTGACGAGTCCGATGGCTTCGTATATGAAATTGGAACAGAGCAAGAGAATCAAACGACTTTATGGGAAATGATACGAGAAATTAGGAAATAGATGGTTTTCTGTGGATTGGAAAGATGTTACAATGAAAACGAGGTGAGTGTATGCAAACAATATTGATTGTCGAAGATGAAAAAGTCATTCGTGATGCAATTGTACAAGAATTGGAAAAATGGAATTATGAAGTCGTTGCGGTGGAAGACTTTTCGCAAGTGTACACTCAATTTTTAGCCATCAATCCGCAGTTGGTCATTCTGGATATTACATTGCCGTTTTATAATGGCTATTATTGGTGTCAAGAGATTCGTAAGGTGTCTCAGGTGCCGATTATGTTCTTGTCGTCCAGGGATCAAGCGATGGATATTGTGATGTCGATTAATATGGGTGCGGATGATTATATGACGAAGCCGTTTGAAACAAGTGTATTGGTTGCAAAAATCCAAGGGATGATGCGTCGCAGTTATGAATTCGTTCAGCAAAAGGATTGGCTGGAATATAAGGGGATTGCCTTGCAGCTTGGAAGCGGAAAGGTTTCTTATGAGGGCAATGTCATTGAATTGTCGAAGAATGAATTTATTATTTTGCGTGGACTCTTTGAAAAACAAGGCGATATTGCGCCGAGGGAAGATTTAATGAATGCATTGTGGAATAGCGATGTGTTTGTCGATGATAATACTTTGTCCGTGACGGTTGCTCGTTTGCGGAAGCGTCTTGGCGAAATCGGATTGGAAA
>CALCML010000059.1 GCA_937967765.1 uncultured Carnobacterium sp. | reverse complement strand
GCTTGTGCCTCGATCACATACCGATACCCGCTATCTTTAAATATCGCCTCGATATACACTTCAAAACGATTTGAACCGTTAAACTCTTTATAACAGTTCGAGTGCTCGAAATCGTAAAAGAACTGGTGGACCGCGTCAAACGATAGCGAAATGTTTTTGCCTTCGTCTTTTGGCTTCGCGTAAATGATCTTATAGAGCTCGCCGTCGAAGGTAAAGCTCCACCCACGATCTAAACGCGAAAGGACCTGCGTATTAGATACAATCGTTCCCGAAATCGATCGCTCGCCATTTACAGCGTTTTTAGTTTTCATCTCGACTTGGGCTCCGTATCCGTTGCCTTTCTCGTCGTAAAAAGTAATCAATGATCCACCTCCTCTCTAGCGATATAGCTCTTTGAAACCGAGGATCTTGACAGTCCCCTTGAAATTTGTAAACCAATTGACTGACCGGTTAGGCTTTGGCCTAATAACGAAATATTCATAATTCGTCCGGTTGTTGACGTTTAGATCTTGCGTGGTCGGTCCTTGATAGATCGCTGTCTCAACCCCTTTTAAAAGGAGCTTTTGCCCAGATCTCAAAGGCGTTTCAGTGTGTTGGTAAGTAAACCGACGGCCGTCAATTTCGACAAAAAAGCTGGTATTATCAGCGTTTGCGGTCAATTCCACGACAAACGGGACTTCTAACTGGCTAAGTGGAGCCGTGCCGTTGTATGGAAAGCTGTTCGCCGTGAGCACTAGATCCCTCGGAATCGTCTCTCCATACGGAAGTGTAGCCGTCACGAACGAAAACGAAACATTGTACTTGATCCCAGCTTCAGAATTGCCGATAAAATCAAACTCGATTTGACCATCGCCCACAACGTTATAACGATATTTCCAATTAGCATGTGGCAACTGGGCAAGATTAAGGTCTCCCGTCGTTTGCCCCGGCGTCTGGAAGTCGTAAATATTATTTACGTTTTGGTACAATTTCGTGATATAAAAGCTATCATCACCCAAGACCCAGCGAGTCAATTCATCTTTTAAATTTAAAAAGTGCTCCATTGACCCCGCTGAAAGTCTTGCTGTGACTGAGATTTTCTTTTCGGTATAAGTCAAGCCGTCGAAAATATAACCATTGCGCCCCTTTACGGTACGCCTTGATAATTCCACGGCCGGGGACGAATCATCGACCGTGATATTGTAAAGACCAAGACCAGATAATTTCTGGCTTTGGCCGTCCTTTTCAATTAATAAGTCCATCGTTCCCCCTTTACGCGAAATAAGCGTCTAGCGCCTTTTCTCGCGCGTCTTTCTCCTTGATTGTGGTATAGATCTTGTCTCCCACAATCTCGTTATGTACTTCAAATTTTTGGTTCGCAAGTTGCGAGTTCTTGACTTCGTCGCTCAAGTCCTCAAGAGACGAACGAACACCCGAGCTTGTCACGCTCGCGCTTGTGGTCAATACGCTATTAGTCTGATAGTCTTGATCTGTGATCGCTTGGGCGTACTGACGAGCCATATCATTGATATCTGATACCCAGTCACGCATACCAAGAAACATACCTTCACCCGTGAAGCTACCGATCTTTTTCGTAACGCGGGACGGCGAATGAATATCAAGCGCTGAACGCATAATATTAGCGATATTTGAAGCAATACTATAAGCGAGATCATAGAGCGAACCAGCCATCGAAGCAAGTCCATTATATAGACCAATGCCCGCGTTAAATCCGACCATTTGAAGCATTGCCGGAAGCAAGCCAAACGAAGCCGAAATCTGAGCACAAGCCGAACTAGCAAGAGATACCGCTTGAGTCATGCTTGATTGCATGGTACTAGTAAATGCTTGCATACCGCTTTTAGCGCTATTTGTTACGTTTTGGAACGTTGACTTAAACGCGCTTTCCAACTGCTTACCAGCCGAAGAGCTCACTTGTGAGATCTTATTGAGGCCGGCTTGGACTGCTTGAGCTGTCGCGTTCATCGCGCTTGTGACAGTCTTTTGCATATTTTGATAATTCGTCGTGATAGCTTGTGACATTTTAGAGCTTGATTGCTCCGCTTGTTGGGCCATCTTACCAAAATCTGTCTGAGCACTAATAGCCATCGCATTTGTAGCGCTCGTTGCTCCCGTTTGCATTTGTTGGAAGTTGCTTACAACATTCGCGCTTGCTTGTTGCGCGTTAGTGGTTGCAGCCGCATTGACTCCCGTCGTGCTCGCGTTCGCATTATTAAAGAGTTGATTCAGCTCGTTACTTGCGTTCGCGTTCAACTGGCCGATGTTGCTCGTTACGCCTGTATTCATCTGTCCAGTTTGAGCAAGTGCGTTTGCGTTCATCTGATTAAATGACGCGTCCGCATTTGCAGCAAGCTGTTGCATATTCATAGTCCCGTCAGCGTTTAACTGACCGAAATTCGTTGAGGCGGTTTGTTGCAACTGAGTGGTGCTGTCCATCGCGTTTGTGGCCATTTGGGACATGTTAGCCGTGACGCCAAGACTCATATTTGACGTTGACGCGATCGTGTTTGTGCTCATCTGATCGTAAGAAGTCGATACATTGGTACTAGCGGTTGAAGCGTCGGTACTTAATTGTGTTGTTGTTTCCGAGCTCTTCGTCTTAATATGTTCCGCTGTGTTATTGATCGATTCTTCGGTTTTCTTCCCGCCTTCGTCTGACTTACCTGTGATCCAGTCCCAGATACCACCAAAGAAGTTACCGATAGCGTCCGCGACGGCTTTCAAGGCCTCTGGTACGAAATTAAGTAAGGCTTCGCCGAACCCCTTAATAATCTCCCAAGCGGCTGTAACGATATTTGGCAAGCCCTTAATGATCGCAAGTGCGAGCTGTACGACCAACTGAGCCCCTGCCATAATTAGTTGTGGCAAGGCTTGAGCAAGCCCACGAATCATCTGACCGATGATCTGAACTGCGCTTTGTACGATCTGTGGCAACGAACTAATGATCCCTTGAACGAGGCTTACGATTAATTGAATACCGCCTTGTAAGATCGTTGGCAAGTTCGACAAGATCGTTTGCATAAAGCCGATAATGACTTGTGTCCCCATCTCAATGATCGCTGGTAAGGCTTGAACAATACCGTTTACGACATTCATCAAGATTTGAATCCCTTGTTCGAGGATTTGTGGGAATTGTGATTGTAAATTCGACACGAAGTTAGTTACAATCTGTTGTGCGGTCGTAAGGATCTGTGGCAAGTTTTGCAAGATCCCTTGTGTAATGCTGAGAAGCAACTGCATACCGATTGATAGCAACTGTGGTAATGCTGAAAGTAAGCTATCGACCAAGGTCCCGATAACAGTCACCGCGGACGAGATCAAAGAGCTTGCATTTTGGCCCACACCTTGAACAAGGCTACCGATTAACTGGATACCAGCGTCAACGATCACCGGAAACATTGTCGCGAATCCTTGTGCGAGTTTGGCCACTAGATCAGCACCAGAAGCAATCAAGCTCGGTAATTGACTAGTAATGCTATTTACAAGGTTTTGAATAATCATCGGCCCTTTAGTCGTTACTGTGGTAATCAACTGATCGATCTGTTTCCCAAATTGTTGGTTAATCAGACCAAGACCAGCGAGGACTAGGCCAAGAATAGCGGCTGGGCCGATTGACGCGAGGGCAATTCCCATAACGGAAGCGATCCCAGTCGTCATCATTCCAAGGACTGATAGACCTTGCGAAGCCGCTCCACCAAGTGCGCCCGGAATACCTCCAATCTTACCAACGAAGCTCGAAATAAATCCGCCGGCCGTGCTAAATGCACTTGAGGCGACCGATCCGAGGGCCATTGTTTTACTTGCGACCGTGCCCATAACGCCCGTAAGAGAAGTTAAACCGCGAACCGCTGGGCCAAAGGCAAACGCACCAATAAGACCAGTTACAGCCGGTTTAAGGGCCTCCATGGTCCCTTTAAACTTGCTCGCTTGCTCGTCGCTCATTTTAGTTCCGTTAAGGAATTGATTCAATGCCGGATTTAATGAGTTTAGAGCATCGAGAAAATTCTGCAAACCTTTAGAATTTGAAATTTTATCGACTAGCTTATCAATCCATTTTACGAGCGTCGTCAATACTGGTAAGACTGCCGTCCCTATTGTGATCTGAAGTGTTTCCCAAGAACCACTTAAAGCCTCAACAGCCCCTTTTAAGTTGTTCAGCTTTTCAGCCGCTACTTGAGCCGCGCTTACTTTGTCGATGGCGGCTTGCATATTGTTAGCGCCGTCTGCCCCTTCGTTCATCGCGATAGTAGCGGCCCGCACCGCGTCGGTACCGAACATAGTCTTCAAGGCCATTTGTTTTTCTGCGTCAGTCAATCCGCCCAAGTGTTCTTTCAAGACTTGAGAAATTTCAGCGAATGACTTGATTTTACCTTCGGCCGTGAAGAATTTGTTCGCGCCGTCCTCGGTCACGATTCCGAGATCCATCATCATATTTCGCTGTGCTTTGGTTTGCGGTTGCAGATTCATAAGCATAGTTTTAAGTGATGTACCGGCGTCTGATCCCTTGAGTCCGTTTTGAGCGAATACTGCGAGGGCGTTCGTGGTATCGCGGAACGATAGACCAAGCCCAGACGCGACCGGAGCGACCATTGAGAGACCATATTTCAGCTCATGGACGTCTGTCGCTGACGCGTTAGCAGCTCCCGCAAGTTGGTTTGCTGCCTGTGTGGCTGTCATACCGTCACGCTTGAACGCGTTTAAGGCTGTCGATGTAATTTCAGCGGCTTCTTTCAGATCGAGCTCGCCCGCTGTGGCCAAGTTTAGGGACGCTGTAAGTCCACCGTTGAGAATATCCTTCGTTGAAACCCCAGCTTTTGCGAGCTCGCCAATTGCGTCAGCGGCGTCCGCTGCGCTGAAGGCTGTATCTGCTCCGGCTTTGATAGCGGCGTCGTTGAATTTCTTCATCGTTTCCGCGCTCTCACCCGTCACGGCCTTAATGTTACTCATTTTGGCTTCAAATTCAGCAGCCTTTGAAACAGTACTCTTGATCGCTTGTTTACCAAGGTCAAAGAGTTTATAAGCGGCTGCCACGCCTAAAACCTGCTTGAGCAAGTTTGTTGACGCGCTGGCCGCTCTGTCCGTATGACTCACGATCCCAGTTAATGCACTAACGGCCTTTTGGCCCGTCGTGTGAAAGGCGTTTCCGAGCTTACCGCTTACGTTGCTCGCGAGATTATTGACGGAAGAAAGGATTCGACCGCCAAACGAATTTCGAACCCGTTCCGCGAAGCTGTTAGCCTTGCTGGTTAAGTTGGAAAACATACTAGACCACGACGAATTAATCGGATTCAAGACTTTTTGGCCAAGTGCGCTCGTAATATTCCCAGCCGTTGACTGGATCCGAGCTTCGAGCCGTGCCATAGAGTCCCCAATCGCACCAAAGGCCGTCTTATACGATCCGGACATATTGTTTGCCGAATTAGTAAATACCGAGCCGATAGCGTGGACTTTGGAGCTGATACGGCTTGCCATCGAGTCGACGCTGTTTGCCATTTCAGCAAACGCGCTCTTTGGCGATTTAATCGCGCTTGAAATATCAAAATCAAACGCTTTTTTGATCTTCGAGTTAATGCTGGACCCGAGGGAAGCAACGTCATTTTTCATCGCGCCTAAAACTGATTTAATATCAGCCGAAACGCGAGTAAATGCTTTCCGTATGGGGTCAGGTAATTTTGCGCCGATGTTAGAAGAGATACGCTGTAGCTCTCCGAGGGCGATTTTAAATCCGCCGGTCAAACCTTGGCCGATCTTGGATCCGATATTCTGGTTACTGTTTGCGAGCCGGTTCATAAGCTGACCGACTTCACGAATCATCTGATTAGCGCTTTTTGACGCCTCTTGCGCCGCGTTTTGAAATGCTTTACGCGTCGAATTCACGACGTCGCTCATTGCTTTTTCATAGCCGGTTAAATCCGCGCCGATAATCGCTTCTATTGATCCGTCAAACGCCATCGCCCCACCTCCTATCTATCTATTTCTGAAATGTTCATTAAGACGCTCGATCTTCTCGAGCATACCTTGAGAGCTTTCGCGCTCTTCGCGTTGTCTAAATAGACGACGCACTTTCTCGCGATCCTTTTTCTTGCTCAACTTGCCAAAGTCCGCTTTTTTAGCGTTCAACGTATAGCGAAGATTAAAAGCAAGCTCGACGAGATTTTCCCGTTCTTCGATTGCTCGATAATAAAGGCCCTCGCGAATTGCGTCGAGCTCGTTTTTTGTACAAGAAAATATAATATTCGGATCAGTCAGACCCAAACGCGCACATTCGATTAAGAGATTGCGCTTCTCAAGCGCCCAATTTGCGCTTCCGTCTGCTCGATCTGAAGCTCCGCTTGTGCCTTGTCCTCGGCTGTTTCTGCTTTTGCTTTGAGATACTTCAATCCCAGCTCGAGATTTTCTAAGTATTTCGAAACTTTCTCTTTGAAAAAACCAGAATCGACCATCTCTTCCTCAAGTGCTTCAAAAAGTGGCTCTGTGCTTTCTGCTCCGAGATCTTCCATTTTGTCCGCGATCGCTTTGATCGCTTCTTCATCGCTTACGGCTTTCGCTTTTTTGCTCGCGCATAGCTTGATAAGATCCACAAGAGCCGAATCGTTACGATCCACGACACGAAGGAATAGAGCACCGACCCCATCTTCGTTGCGTGTTCCGTCTGGGCCTTGAGATCCCAAGTCACGATTGACCTTGTACATAGTCATATAGTCAAATTTGATCTCGATTGAACGGCTTCCGACTGTAAATTCCATTGAATAACTCCTTTTTTGTCAAAAAAATAAAAGCAAAAGGGCATTTGAAGCCCCTTTGCTTGAAAAATTAGCGTATGATATTGTTATAATCGCCTGTTGTTTCGCCCGGGTTTTGGTACTCGTAAACGTCGTTTAACATTGCGATTTCGTCCGCTGAAAGTGGGAACTTACCATCGCGCAAGCGTCCAACGATACCGACTGTATAGTTAAGCTCGACGAATCCATCGACCGCGTCAGTAAATTCGATATCGTCCGTGATTTTACCATATCCGAATTGTGCTGGATAAGTGTCTTTTCCGGTTGAAGTCTCTTTGACTGATTCGTCGACGATAACGCGCCAGATCTTAACAGATTCCCCTGTTTTTTGTGCGTTAAGAATAACTTCGACTGACGGATCTTTAGGCGCAAAATATTGAGTCAACTCGATAGAGTGCTCATCGGTTGCTTTCTCAAGCAAGCGCCCTTGTTGTGTTTGTTCGTCAATGTATTCGCCACCCATGGTTGTCGTACCGTCTGTACGATAGGCTGGAAGCATTGCTCCGTTGCCCTTTTCAGCGTGGATCGATTGAATGAAATAAAATACTTTTTTACCTACGACCGGTTTCGCGATCGTAATTTTGATTTTTGCTTTATCTTCAGCTTCACTCATTTATTAATTTCTCCTTTTAAAAGATTGTATCTGTTAATGCAATGACAATATGATAGACTTCCCGGCCTACCGTATCGTCTAAGAGTACGCTCGCGTTTACATTGCGATTGTGGCCGATCCTGCGAAGGGCCTCTGATTTGATCTTCTCGACCCCGGCCCGGCTTTCCGTGCCCGGTAAGAAGATATCAATTTGTACACTCATATCCTCGATTATAAGCCCCGTTTGAGCTGTTTTAGACGTGTCTGAACTAGATTGCCCAATCACCAAAAACGGCTCGAGTGTGTCTTGTTTTGGTAGCTTAAATTTGATCGGAATATTGAGTGGTTTTAATTTTTCGCGTAAATTTGCGAGCATTTTGACTGAAGGCGTTTCGTTTGCCATGAATCACCTCCTAAACATTTTACGAAGGTTTTTAAATAATACTTCGCTTTCTTCCTTGACGGCTGGACCAAGAAACGGCTGTGCCTTCATCTTCCGAGTCCCAAGCTCCACATAGACCGAATAACCCGCGGGAGACGTTACTTTGTACCGTAACATACCCATTCGAGCGACAAAGATCCCATTTCGCATGAAGCCGGTATCGACTGCCGCTTTCATTTTGGCTTTTCGTTCCACACGCAAGGCCGATCGTTGTAATTCTACCGATACAGCCCGACGCGCTTCCCGTGGCTTGTTTTGGACCTTCCGAATGAACTTGTCCAAGCCTTTTACTGTATACGAAAAACTCATAGGTAGATCACCGTGCTATTATGATGATATCGTTTACCCTTGATCTTGAGCTTGTGGCCATTGTAAATCACTTCCGAGAATCCGTCATACTTGCCCTGTAAGTGCAATTTGAAAGAATCAAAGTCATACTTGCCAAACAAGCCCATCATCTCGTAATTAGACAATGAATTTCGCATACAAGGGACCGGAAAACTCTTCTTTGTTTCCGTGCTCTCGAGCAATTCATCTTCCGGCTCTTCCTCAAAGATCAAAGTCACGCGTTCGTTATAGATCATACACGCGCCCCCTTTAAATGAATCGAGCGATTCCGCGGGCTCTGTGCTTGATCGCAAGGCCTTGTAATACGGCCTTGTGTTCATCTGTTAGATAGCTAGACTCCCAAGTAAAGCTCCGGCCTTCTTCGCTGTCCGCTGTCGCGCCTTCTGAGTTTAGTCGATTAAAGCGACTGACAGCCACGTCTCGAAGGATATAAGCCACGCTCTCGGGTAATTCCTCGAGTGCTGTTTCTGAGAACTGGTTGACGTAAGCGATCATACGCTCGAAGCTATCCCGTACAATAAGGGTCAAAAGATCGTCTTGTTCCTGGTCAGCCTTGGGAATACCCTTTAGAAGTCGAAGCTCTTCCGTTACTTGATCGATATTGATTGCTGCCATCGCTTAACCTCCTAAAACTAGGCTGCTACTGCTGACGTTGGCGCTTGGATTGTAGCCTCTACCACACCGTCCGGAATTTCAGCAAAGAGAACGTTAGCACCAAAGAATACTGACTCGAAAGTCAAGTTATTCAAGTGACGATCACGCGCCACACCAATCAAACCTGTTTCATCTGTGAAGTCCGCAAACAATCCGCCAAGATCACCACCAGAAACGTTTAGGTAAGCGAAAACAAGGTTTTCAACCGCTGTTGTATAAATCTTACCTTGTGGGCAAGAAGGCATAACGATGACGTTTTGCATACCCAAGAAGTTTTGAAGGAGTGTGAATCCAAACACATTTGAAGCGTCGGACGCAACGGCTGTCGTTCCAAGGTATTCAGCCACGTCAAGCGGATTTACGAAAGAAACAAGCGGAGAGCCTTCGAACTCGTTGAAAGTGGTCAATTTGCCCCAGCTATTCGCAAGCGCTTGTTGAAGTCCTTTACCTGTTACTTTTGTTTTTGTCTTTTTAAGGTAAGCCAAGAAATCGTCTTTGATTCCGTTTTGAATTTCGCGGAGTAAGCGTGTATCTGCCTCTGTGATAGCGCGTGACGCACCATGACGTGCGATCGCTTCCGCTGATACTGCACGACGTTTCTTGAACCATTCTACTGTGTATTCTTGGTCCTTCGCGCGTGTCATTTTAGAAAGCGGAATTGTTTCACCTTCGGCCGTTTTAGTAGTGTCAACGTCTGCGGTCCATTTGTAAGTTTGGATCTTTAAGTCGTTAGTCAACTCTTGACGACGTGTTACTCCCAAAAGTCGAAGTAAATCGTTGATATTTTTAGAAAACTTGTTGACAAAATCAATAGACTTAATTTCGCCCAAGTCATTCATAGTTGTTAGTTTTGTTTCAGCCATGTTTTAATAGCCCTTTCTAATTTTTAAATAGTCCGATGTTCGCGGCGATCATCGCTTGACGCTCTTCGTCGTTCTCAATAGCCATGATCTCCGCTTTTGTCATTGATACTGGGCCCGTACCCTTGCGAGGCGCTTTCTGGGTCAAACGTTCATCGACGCGGGCTTCGACTGCCTTATCAAAGATAGCTCGCAACGTGCCGATCTTCTCTTTTGTGGCTTCGGCCGTTTCATCGATCACAAAATCAATGAATTCGCCCGGAAGGCCTTCTTCGCTCAATAGCGTTTGAGTGGCCACGCGCATTTCTTTGATTGCTAGTGCTCGCTCGCGTTCCTCGATCGCTTGGATCCGTTTCGCTTCCTCTTCTTTGGCGCGCTCGTCTTTAGTCAGCTTCGCGAGGCGTTCACCTTCGCTTTTAGCCTTTTCGATTGCTTCGGCTTGTTCAGCTTCCCAGCCGGCCCGTGCTTTGGCAATTTCGGCTGCGATTGCTTTTCCAAATTCGGCGCGTGTAAAGGTACGTTCTGCCTTTTCCTGCTTGGTCTCGACTTGTTCTTCTTGAGTGACGTCTTGCTCAAGAGCTTCAGTCTCAACTGCTTGTGTATTTTCTGACATATTTTTCCTCCGACGGTTACGCCGTCAATCGATTTTCTCGTTTTACGTCCGGCGACGAAACAATGCAGCTTTTAACGTCCTCCGCATAGTCTGGACAATTAAAAATAGCGATCTATTCCCGCTTGTCAAGATACCGGATCACCTCCGATCACTCGTTCTTGTCACCTCGTGACTGTTTAATGCTCTTTATGATACCTTCGATCATTCCAGCGATAACGGCCCAACCTGCCACGACCACGAAGGCGAAGCAGAAAAGGCCTGCTGTGTACGATACCATATCCCAGATATTAATCACTCGTTTCCTCCTCTCCTATCTCTCCCGCGTCCGGCATGATCGTAGACCGGCAATTATAATGAAACGGGGGCATATTAACCCCGACTTGAGCGTCCTCGAGCTTGTACAGCTTATCTTCTTGCGCAATTCTTCGGCAAATTTGAGTTGTCCGATCGTCTAGCACGACCAAGATCCGATAAAACTCGATCCCTGCTTTCTGATATCGCTTAATAGTCGCCCGATTTATGACGGCTGTCGCGTCCGTTCGGACTAGCGTTTCAGCTCTGGACCGTGCCACGTTGAACTCTTTTCGGATCTCGCGGGCCATCTCTTGCGGTCCATCTCCACGGATAAAACCTTGCTTAAATACTTCTTTTAGCTTTTGCGCTAGGTTGTCGGTATTGCCCCAAAGTTGCTCGGAATAATTTCGACCGTTGAACGGCGTCTTGATAATCTCTTCAAAGGCTGGACGATTGACCGCGCCTGTACGGCCTCCGAGAGCCTTCCTGTACGCGTATTCCGCAACGCTGGATAAATACCTCTCGAAGCTCTTATGAAGCGCTCCTGTGAGCACTCCGAGCCTGTGGATAGCTTCCAACTGCAAAGCCTCGATTCTGATCGCTCGAGCTGACGCGTATTGTTGGTTCAATCGTTTCAGCAACTCCGGATCCTTTTCGGCCTGCTCACGGTATAGCGTCGCATTATCCACATAGTCGCTCAGATCCTCACCTCGAAGGCGCTTCGTTGCGTCTTGGTAAGTGAGTGCGTGATCTTCAGCGTACTTTGTGTAAAAGTCAAACAACGACTTTTGTAACCTTACTGCCTCGTTGCGGTAAGTTTTTTCTAATTCAGCGAAGAAGTCTATATCTTTTCTATCAACGTATTCGAATATCTCACGGGCGCGTGCTTCCCAGTATTCCTCATGGTTGTTTAGCTTCAGTTTCTTCATCTGTCGCTACCTCGCCGGCTTGTGGCTCGATTCGTGGGAGCATTTCAAGCGCTTTTTCCGTCTCTTCTTTCATACG
>CALCML010000058.1 GCA_937967765.1 uncultured Carnobacterium sp. | reverse complement strand
ATGTTGTTTTCGAAGAGGTTACGAATATATCCTTCGTAGTCGCTTCGACCTTGCCATCCTTCGAAGTCTTTCATGTTATATCCACCAAGTAATGGATAGTTAGCGGCACCACCGTAGCTTGGATAGTCACCCACCCATGAGTCTTTTTGGTGGTTACGAATGAATCGAGTGATGTTTGAGTTAATACCTTTCAGTGAATATCCACCGTAAGTTAAGTCAGCCGCCCAGTGTTGGAATGTTGAGTCATATTCCGCACCGAAGCCCCACTCGATAGCCATACGCCATCCTTGAGAGTTTAATTCTTTAGCAAGTACGTGAGTTGGCCAAGCAGTGTTATCTCCTGATTGTCCGTTACCCCAAACGTCCACATAAATGAAGTCTAAGTCAGCACCTAGTTTTTCTCTTAACTCTTTCCAACGATCCAAACGTCCATGAGCTAAGTCATATTCTGCATCGATGTTGATACCTTGGTCTAACCAGTTCCAACCATACATATATGTTCCGTCAGAGTTTCTACGTAAAATCGCTTCGCTGAAGTATTTAGATTCAGGATATGTTTCAGAAGCATTGACGTGAATACCGATTTTAGCTCCGTATTCTTTTGCTCTTGCTAATAATTTCTTGAAGTCTTCAACGCCACCGATTCTCTTACCGATATCCGCATAGTTTAAGTGACCTGAGTCGTGACCTTCACTACCATACCCTTTAAGTAGGATTGATTGGCCTAAACCATCTGTGTGTAAGTTAATCTTCTTAATACCGTCTAATGTCATTAAGAATGGGTTTTGCGCTTGAGATGCGAAGTTCATCGCAATACGATACGCTACTAAATCTGGAACAGATTCTGCCCCTTTAGGATTGTTCATGATATTACGATATGCAATCGCACCATCTTGCCAGTCCACAACATTATCTTTGTTTAAGTCTTTTGTAATGACTACTTTAGAACTTGGTAATTCTAATGTGTATTCTGGGAATACTAAGTTCTTATAAGCACGTTGGTACCAGTAAGGTGAGCTTTGAATACCTAAGTAGTTTACGCCTTCTACACGTTCTAACGCTGTTGTTAAACGTGCAAAGTCATTTCCTCTGTAAGTAAATTGAGAGTTACTCCAAACAGAAGCTGCTAATTCGTTAGAAGAAACGAATCCATACATGAAGCCGTAAGTATATTCATTCATCTTGCCCTCTTTCAAGTCTAAATGATAGTCCCCACGATTATGTGTGTTTGTTGACATTTGAGCTCCATCGAATTTCGCACCCTGTTTGTTTGAACCAACAGAAACAAGTGTGTTTCCTGGGAATTCAATTGTTTGGATTAATTTTCGTACATTGTCAATTGGTTTGCCCATTTCAACATTGTTTTTGTTCACTACTTTTGTTACATCGAAATGCATTTCGTTGCCGACTAATTGTAATTTCACAGTAATTTCAGCGTTGATGAATTCATCATCGTTTCTTACTGTCATTACATATTCAGCAGTAGTGTTATCAATCTTACGGTATTGAACTTCTGGAGTGACTAATACACCGTTGATTGACATTTTATCTAATTTTTGAACTTGACCTGTTAACGTTTTTCCATCTAATTCATA
>CALCML010000057.1 GCA_937967765.1 uncultured Carnobacterium sp. | reverse complement strand
TCCCCGACAAGCAGACGGTCCATCGGTTTATCCTTTTGCATATCTTCCTTAATTTCCGCAACACTGCGCAATTGGTCTTGCGTTTCTGTGTATGGGAAAGCTTGTTCGAATTCTTGTTGTTCCACCGTATCGCGGCTAAACGCATATCCTTTTTCGGCATCACGTTTGGCATATAATTCGATGAGTTCATCGGCGATATCTTCAATCTTAGCAGTAACTTTACGTTTCGTCTTCGCCCATTCTGTACCGCCCAATTTATTCAGTTTTGGAACTTTAGCATCCGATGACACATATTTTTGAACGAGCTTAATTTGAGAGACTGGAACAAATAAATTCCCGCCATCTTGATAGTGAATCGACATGTAGTCTTGGTGGATACCGCCGATTTCGAGCGTCTCCATCCCTTGGTACACACCGACCCCGTGATTCACGTGAACCACATAGTCTCCAACGGCTAACTCGGTATAACTCTTCAAGCGTTCCGCGTTCGAGATTTTTTGATTTCGCGGCGCACGTTTCGTGAGTTTATTGAATAATTCGCGTTCCGTTAAAATGGCAAATTTATCTTCTGGCAGTTCAAATCCATTGTGCATCTTGCCGACCATGATTTGCAGTTGCCCTTCTAACACAGTCCCATTTGAAATCACACTCTTGATGTCAAAATCCGCAAAGGTTTGTTCGACCTTTTGCGCGCGTTTTGCATCATCGACTAAAACGATAACTGTTGCGCCTTGTTTCTTCCAACGGTCTGCTTCGACTTTCACCATCGGCATCTGCGAGAAGAACTGTGTCATGGTCCGTGTTGTAATCGGATGAATTGCATCGAGCGCGAGTCTTCCTAGCCCTTTTTGAAAAATGGCTAAATACGTTCTCTTCAAGGGGCTTTCTTTTAACACTTTTCGCCCATCTTGAACAAGCGACAATCCAGAAGCAATCGCACCCGTTTCGATATGGTGCGTCTTCCAATAGCCCGCCTCTTCTTCTAAGGTTTTGCTTTTTTCGATAAAACGAGCGTAGTCATCAATAATGAGGTACGCATCTTTAGAAACATAATCTAATAAGCTGGTCTTCTCCGGATAAATACATTCCAAGAAGTATGTTAAGTTTGATGGGATTTCCCCATTTTCTAATTGCGCATCGATGGCTTGTTGAATATTTTTAACTTGGTCTTTTCGTTCTGGACTTTGAGCCGCCTTCACGTCCTTTTCATAGAGCGCGTGGATTTTAGCTTGCGCCTTCCAGACCGCTTCCTTTTGAAGTGGCAAGTCCGTGGCTGGTAAAATGCGCACCTCTTGAATCACATCCATCGAACGTTGCGTCTCCGCATTAAACGCACGAATCGAATCCACTTCGGTATCAAAGAAATCCAGACGTAGTGGATATTCTTGGTCGAGTGGGTAAATATCGACGATACTTCCACGAAGCGCAAATTCACCAGGAGTCGCCACCATATTTTCACGGCGATATCCTAATTCCACTAACTGCTCTACAAAGGCATCCATCGATTCGATTTCAGAACCCATCGAAAGTTCAATCGAGCTCTTCTTCCATACAGCTGCTGGCACTAAGAGCTTTTGAATCCCAGATAGCGGCACAATGACGATCCCTTTTTCTCCACGACTTAAGAAATCGAGCGTGCGAATGCGTTGGCTCACTACATCCGGCGACACCACTGAGAAATCCGCCGCAAGCGACTCTTCTACTGGGAAGAGGTGTACAACCTCATCGTCATACCACTCCGATAACTCTTCGTAGGTTTGCGTTGCTTGTAAAAGTGTTGGCGTCACAATCACTAATTGCTTGTCCAATTTCTCAAACGCGCATGACTCTGCCAAGTGCTTAACAGATCCACTAAGCCCTAGCACGAGTTGACTCTCATGAAGACTGAGTGTATCGAACCACTCTTTAAATCCTTTCAGTTTACTAATGGTTTGGTGCAATAATTGCATAATGTTCTCCTTTTTCCAACGACAAAAAGAGACCGCAAAAAATTTTGCAGCATCTCTTTCCTATGGATTAATTAAATTGATTCATTGTTTTGACGAAATCATCCGTTTCAATCCACGAACGAATCGCATCGACACTCTTTTGCACGGCAAAAATAATGTCCTCTTCTTCCTCTTTTTCAAAACGGTTGAGCACATGTCCTACGACCGTACGCCCATCTTTTGGACGACCAACCCCAACCTTAATACGGTTAAACTCGCTCGTACCGAGGCACGAAATAATACTCTTGATTCCGTTATGTCCTCCGGCACCACCCTTTTGACGAAGACGAATCTTTCCAACCGGCAGATCCATATCATCATAAACAACAAGCAAGTCTTCGATTCCAATTTTAAAATAATTCATCAGCGGACGAATCGCTTCACCCGATAAGTTCATAAACGTCAATGGCTTCATGAAGATGACTTTTTCGCCACCGATTTGCACTTGCGCAAATACGGCATCAAAGAGCGCCTTATCAAAATCAAACTTCTCTTGATAGGCCACTTCATCCATTGTCATGAACCCGACATTATGTCTGGTCCCTTTATACTTTGCTCCAGGATTCCCTAGACCAACGACTAATTTCATACTTTCACCTATTCTTTTTTCTTCTATTTTGCTATTATACCATACCCCTACATTTTCCCGTTATTAATTCACATTTTCATGAAATTGTATTTTTTATGTTTTCTTTGTCATAAAAGAGGACTTATGAAAATCAATTTTCAAAAAATCGTGCTATACTTGTTTATGGATATTCCATCACTAATTTTTTTAGGAGGTATGAATATGGAAAAATCTCAAAAGCATGGTAATAAAGTAATTTTAGTCGGTGATGGTGCCGTTGGTTCTAGTTACGCATACGCACTTGTATTACAAGGAATCGCTGAAGAACTAGGAATTATCGACATCAATTTCGAGAAAACAGAAGGCGATGCGTTAGACTTATCACATGCCTTAGCTTTCAATGCCCCTAAAAAGATTTATGCAGCGAAATACGAAGACTGCCACGACGCAGATATCGTATGTATCACAGCAGGAGCTGCTCAAAAACCTGGCGAAACTCGCTTGGACTTAGTATCTAAAAACTTAAAAATCTTGAAAAACATCGTAGACTCTATTATGGCGAGCGGATTCAACGGAATCTTCTTAATGGCGTCTAACCCAGTAGATATCTTAACTTACGCAACTTGGAAATTCTCAGGACTTCCAAAAGAACGCGTTATCGGATCTGGTACTTCTTTAGACAGTGCTCGTTTCCGTCAAACAATCGCTGAATTAGTTGGCGTTGACGCACGTAACGTTCACGGATATATCATGGGTGAACACGGGGATACTGAATTCCCAGTTTGGTCACATACAAACGTCGGCGGTTTACAAATCTATGAATGGGTTCGTCAAAATCCACACGTTGATGAAGAAAAATTAGTTGAAGTATTCTTCCAAGTACGTGACGCGGCTTATGAAATCATCGCAAAAAAAGGTGCTACTTACTACGGTATCGGTGCAACTCTAGCGCGTATTACAAAAGCAATCTTAAATAACGAACAAGCCATCTTCCCATTATCGGTATACCTTGAAGGTCAATACGGACAAGACGATATTTTCATCGGAGCTCCAGCCGTTATCGGACGTGAAGGTATTCGTCAAATCATCGAAATTCCTCTAGCAGACTCAGAACAAGAAAAAATGGACTTATCTGCGAAAACATTGAAATCAATCTTACATGATGCTTTCGAAAAATTAGAAGCAGAAAATAACTAATGAAAACCAAAACACCGTACCAAGAAATTTTTTTGGTACGGTGTTTTTCATTTTCTTAAAATAACGCAAATAGCGGTACAAGTAAAATCGGCATAAAGATAGCTGGCAAAAAGTTTAATACTTTAATCTTCGTAATGCCTAGTAAGTTCATAGCTAAACCGACTAAAAGTACGGAACCCACTGCTGACATCGATACCGTTACCACATCATTTAAATGTGGTGCAACGATTTGCGATAAGCCCACTAAAATTAACTCATACGCAATGACCGCCACTGCAGAAAGCCCTACTCCAATGCCTTCCGTCGCCGCAAGGAAAATCGAAGTAATCCCGTCAAGTACTGACTTCGTTTGAAGCAACGTTGGGTCTCCAGTAATCCCTAGCTGAATCGATCCCATTGTGGCAAGAGCTCCCACGCAGAAAATCATTACTGCCGCAACGAATCCTTCGCCGATATTTAAATTGTTTTCTTTGCCTTTTGAAGCCTTCTCCTGAAGCCAGTCTGAGAACTTACGTACTCGCTCCTCCATTTGAAGCCCTTCTCCGACAAC
>CALCML010000056.1 GCA_937967765.1 uncultured Carnobacterium sp. | reverse complement strand
GCACACCAATCATCCAAAATCGGTCAAAAAGTAAGAAAAATTACGAAATGTTTCACATAGATATTAAAAATTGACTAACGTTAGGGAGTAGTTATTGTGTATAATGGAAGCAAATAAACTGTTATATTTAGATTAATGTAGTCCATGCTTCTATAAAATTATTGAAGAAGTTTGTTTATGATGTTGAGTTTTTGAAGAATACCATAGAAAATCATAAATTAGAATAGAAGGAGAATTTTCAATGAATAGAATTTGTCTAATTTGTAGTACAGGTATGTCAGCAAGTTTTGTGGCGAGTAGAATGCAGGAAGTGGCAAGTAAACATAATGTGCCATTAGAAATCAAAGCGTTTACAGATTGTAATATCGATATGATTTATGATCAATATCGTCCGGATGTAATTTTATTAGCGCCACAGGTAAACTTCAAATACAGTATAATTTATTCAAAATATAACCCTTTAGGTGTTCCTGTTGAAGTAATCAACTTTGAAGATTATCAAAGAATTGATGCTGAACGTATCTTGAAGCGCGCCATTCAATTGTTGAGAACAAAAAATAGATAACCACATTTATAAATAGCTGAATGAACAAAGTTTTATAGGATTGTATTGCACTCTATTAGAAGGAAATATATATAATATTCCAAATATCATTGCGTATGGGCCAAGTTTCCCAGGGCAAAGAGATATTGCGCATTTGACAAACGAATGGATTGGCATTAAAGACTTAGAAACAGGTACGATTGTTTACGGATTAGCGCTACTCGCATTGTCGCGCATGAAAGAAGGGACGGTATGACAGTAGAAGTATGTGCTGGAAGCATCGCAGACTGCCAGATTGCAGAGCGTGCAGGTGCTGACCGCATTGAATTGAATAGCGCACTTTTCTTAGGAGGATTAACGCCAAGCATTGGTACCTTGAAAAAAGTGCTCGATTCTGGAGTGAGCCTTCCGATTGTCTGCATGATTCGTCCTCGTGGCGCAGGATTTTGTTACACGAAGGAAGAATTCGAGAGCATGATGGTCGATGCCAAACTCTTATTACAAGCCGGTGCGAAAGGGTTAGCGTTTGGATTTCTATTAGAAGACCGGACGATTGACTGGAATTGTACGAAGCAGATGATTGAGTTGTGTCAGAAATATCATGCTGAGAGTGTGTTCCATAAGGCGTTTGACCTTGTGCCGGATGTGAATAGTGCCATCGAGGGCTTGATCAAACTTGGATGCACGCGCATTTTAACAGGGGGACAACAGGCGCAAATTGAGAAAGGAATCCCGCTCTTAAAAGACTTGCAAGCTCGCTACGGAAGTCAGATTGAACTGCTTTGTGGCGGCGGTGTCACCAAAGAGAATGTGCAGCACTTAATGCAGGAGACGGGGATTTCGCAAATCCATGGAACGTTTAAGACGTGGAAGACGGATCCGACGACTGCAGGCGAGGGGCTCAGCTATGCCTATCATGAAAATGGAGATTACGAACAGACGGATGAAGCGTTGTTGAAAGAAGTAGTGGCGCTTGTTCGTGGACAGGAGGAAACGAAATGAGTAAACGATTGTTAAATTGTGTGGCCAGTGATTTCAGAAAAATGACAGGAAAAGAATTGAAAAAGGCGATTGAAGCCGCAGAAGGAAGAACGGTGTGCTGTGAAACGGTATGCTCACGTCCAACGATGCTGAATGAATTATCGAACGCAGAAATCGCAAAGGCGTTCGGTGGAGACATGGTGCTCTTAAACGGATTTGACTGTATTGATCCACTGATCTACGGTGCTGAAGAAAGTGAAAACCCAGTCCAACGTGCGAAAGAACTGAGTGGATTGCCAATTGGGGCGAACTTGGAGCCAGTGGACATGAATGCAGAAATGCTAGAAACACGCATCGAAATCTCACCAGGGCGTCAATGTACGGTGGAAACGGTGAAACGTGCGGAAGAACTTGGCCTTGATTTTATCTGCTTAACAGGAAACCCAGGAACAGGGGTAACGAATGAAACGATTGAAGCGTCTCTTGCCATGGTAAAACAACACTATTCAGGCCTTGTGATTGCTGGGAAGATGCACGGCGCAGGCTCGAAGGAACCTGTGATGAACGTGGACATCGCAAAACGCTTCATTAAAGCAGGAGCCGATGTGATTCTTGTTCCAGCGGTTGGAACGGTGCCAGGATTTACCGACGAAGAGCTTGTGGAAATTGTGAAAGTGGCGCATGCCAATGATGCGCTTGTGCTTTCTGCGATTGGAACAAGCCAAGAAGGTTCTTCAAGAGAAGTGATTGAACAAATTGCCATCCGTAATAAAGTGGCCGGTGTGGATATTCAACATATCGGGGATGCTGGATACGGCGGTTTAGCGACAGTGGAAAATATTTACGCATTGTCAGTTGCGATTCGAGGGGTTCGTCATACAGTAGCTCGTATGGCTCGCTCAGCGATTCGATAAAATCATAAAAAAGAACAGCACACTAGCTGAAGGCTGGTGTGCTGGTTTTTTGTTTAGATGTAATTAGTGAAGTTGAACTCGAAAAGGCAGAAACATAATGTCTCGTATCCTAGTAGTTGAGTTCGCAAAAGCAGAGGCTCACATCCTGTGAAGTTGAACTCGACCTCGCAGAAATGGCGTGCGTTTCCCGAAACGTCCGCACGACTCGTTCCGAGTCCCT
>CALCML010000055.1 GCA_937967765.1 uncultured Carnobacterium sp. | reverse complement strand
TATAATGTCTAAACGCTTTTTCTTCTTTAATAAATTCCATTTGCAAATCCTCCTTAGCAATTCTATCTATAGTATACGACTCTCACCATAGGAATTCTAAGAAAGTGACTCAACATCTATAACCGGTGACTTTTCTAAAGAAGAATGGGAAGGCAATCCCGAATTCCGAGAAAATTTTCATTTAGGATAAATAGTAAATAAACAAAAAACAAGGTAACTCGCATGAGTTACCTTTACTAATATTCATTAGGATTATAACTTTTAACAGATTTTTATGAAGCCAAATGGAGTTCTTGACAAGCCTCGCTAAAAGATTTATATTTTGAGGAAATTAGATTATTTTCTAAGTACTTTTAAACTGATTATCGAAGGAGTTCCTTATGGATTTTATGACCTTATTTATTATCTTAATGATTGTCATTTTTGCGGGTGTAGTTTGGGTAGTTTTCTGGGCTATTAAACATGCGCAAAAAAATAATGCAGCCTACAAAAAATTTGCTTCCGTGAACGGCTATGAATTTGACCAAGCGCAAGGAAACGATAACTATAGAGACTACTCTACTAATGTTACTCGCAACGAAAAAACTTTAACCCTTTCTCAAAGTCCGTTTGTAGAAAAATATGCCAATTTCACACAGTATCCTTTTGGACATGGAACTGAAAGAAAAGTAGCCTATGTTATTTCAGGAGAATATAAGAATACTCCATTCCAGGCTTTCACTTATCATTTTGTCGGACAAGAGTGTGAGAAATCAAAACCAGGTGGAGTTTTCAGCGTTGTCCTCATTCAAAGCCCGGACGCGCCTAGAAGACAACTTACAGACCAAATGTTTTATGAAAATGGGTTCTTATGTGAATACCAACAAGGAAATTTAAATGTAGAAACAATCCACGAGCGCATCGACCGCTTAAGAAAGTTAGTGTAAACTCCCTTACGTTCAACAATAAAACTATCTTTCAATACAAAGGAGATCCATTGGGTCTTCTTTTTTGTATAACAATAGTTTCCAAATAAATAACCACCAGCATTGGCCGGTGGTTATTTATTATATTCAATTTTTACTTTGGTAGCACCACTTGGAACACACTGCCTTTTCCTAGTTCACTCTCTACTGTGATGGTTCCGCCGAGGCGTTCTACAATTGTTTTAACAATCGCAAGGCCTAGGCCATTCCCTTCTTGCACATGAGAATGTTCCACTTGGTAAAATTGCTCAAAAATATGTCGTTGGTCTTCCTCGATCATTCCGATTCCATTATCGGCAATCGAGACTCTAACCGCATCATCTACTTCTTGAATATCAATCGTCAAATACACGCTATTTCCAGAGTACTTCACCGCATTATCAAGCAGATTCGTCCACACTTGCATACTTAAATCTGGATCCGTCACACAATGAATGGGCTGACTCGTAAACGTCAAGTCGATCTCTTTTTGCTTCCACTTCTCTGTAATTAAAATCACGGCATGTCGAATTTGTTCATCCAGATGAACCGACTTTTTCTTTGGTTCAAAATCGCGCTCCATCTTCGTGAGTGTCACAATCCCATCGCACAGGCGACTTAATCGCAAACTCTCCGACTGCAAGATAGTCGTCAATTCTTTACGAGTCGTTTCATCTAATTTCTCATCGGCCAACAAATCACTTACCCCAACAAGGGAAGCAATCGGCGTCTTCAATTCATGCGAAAGATTGGCAATAAAAGCTGAGCGATGTTCATCCATACTCTTCAAGTCCTCCGCCATCTGATTCACATGCTGAGAAAGCTGGTCCAACTCGTTATGATATTTTGCAGTATCGTTAGGATAAGGTTTACGCGGAATCTTACAGTTGAAATCCCCTCTAGAAATCGCCTTTACCGATTCATTTAACTCTGAGATTGGCCGTGTTAAATGCACCGAACCGTACCACATCGCAAGGCTTCCTACAACGATAATGACAAAACTAAAAATGAGTAGCCACGACTCAACACTCACTTCTACATGAAGCCAATGTTTCAACACGAACACGGTCATGAGGGCAATGATACTCGTCGTCACTAACACACTACAAAACATAAATACAAAGTAGTTTCTTAGCGGGAACTGTAATTCTTTTTGTTTATCCATTTTTAACCGTCCCCTTATACCCTAATCCTCTAATCGTCACAATATCAAAGTCCGGATTGTCTTTAAATTTTTGGCGAACCCGTTTAATGCACGCATCCACCAATCGCTCATCGAGGTCCTCTTCCATGCCCCAAATATCATCCAGCAAGTCCAGACGCGTGAAAATCTTCTCTGGATTGCTAAGCAATTTATAAAGCACATAAAACTCTTTTTTCGGAATTTGATAAACCGTATCCGTCTCTAAATCCGTTAACGTTAACGCATTGTAGTCGAGTTTCGTATGTGGAAAACGCAAGACTTTCTCGGTTTCCAACTGCGCTCTTCTCAGCAGCGCTCGAACACGTAAAGCCAACTCTTCTAGTCGAATAGGTTTTACCATATAATCATCGACTCCGAGCGTAAAGGCCTCTTCCAGAGACTCCAGCTGAGACTTTGCCGTAATCATTAAAATCGGCAAGGTATGTTTCGTTTCTCGAAGCGCCTTTACTAGAGAATACCCGTCCATCACTGGCATCATAATGTCAGAAATTAATAAATCCACCTGATGCTTCTCCATGACGGACAGAGCTTCTTCTCCATTTTCGGCTGTGTAAATTGTATAATTTTCTTGTTTTAACTTGGTTGTAATTAAGGTGCGAATCGCATGATCGTCTTCAGCAACTAATATTCTAAACATAGCTCCACCTTCTTTCTGGAACATTATAGCACAACTGCCTACAGACGAACTAACTTCCCTTTCTTCATCTCATAAACGGTATCTACATATTCAAGGACAGAGCGGTCATGTGTCACCATAATGGCACTCTTATGTTTGGATTTCACTTCGCGTTGAATCAATTGCGCAATCTCTTGACCACGTTCAGGGTCCAGGCTGGCAGTGGGCTCATCCGCTAAAATCAGTTTCGGGTTTCCGATAAAAGCACGCGCAATCGCAGCACGTTGTTTTTGTCCACCAGACATTTGATTTGGGTATTGTCCGTAGCAGTCTTCAATGCCTAGCTCTGCTAATAAACCTTTGACTTCTGCTTTGCGTTTCGCAGCGTCTTTTTCCCCTTTTAGTTTCGCGACCACTTCTAATTGGTCCCCGATTTTCATGTATGGAAGTAATTGATGGTCTTGGAAAATAAACCCAAGCAACTCCAATCTTTTCTTCGTCCATTCACTTTGTTTTACATTCGTTAAGTTTTGTCCGCCGATAATAATCTCACCACTATCCGCAGATAAGAGTAATCCTGCGATAGAAAGAAGCGTTGATTTCCCTGAACCAGAAGGACCTAAAATAGCCACAAATTCTTGCGGTTCAACGGTTAAACTTAAGTCTTTAATCACATCGTGCATTTGATTGCCGTCTGCGTATGATTTTTTAATCTGTTGTAATTCAATCACTGACATCTTATTCACCATTTCCACCAATCACTTCGATTGGATCCACTTTCTTAATTTTTAATAGAGATAACGCGCCACAAATAATCGAGATGACGATAAAGCTTGCAGAAATCACCGCATTATCTTCTGCTCGCATATAAAATGGCATGCTTACCGGTAAGAATGGCGTCAACGCTAAGGCTATCCCTAGTCCGATACCAATTCCAATGACGGAAAGAATTCCAACTTGCGATAATTGGATTCTTGTAATTTGTCCCATAGACATCCCGATAGCTTTTAACACACCGAATTGTTTTAGTTTTTGCAAGGCTAAGATGTAGAAGAATACTCCTAGAATTGCGGCTGAGGCGATTAGTAATACCCAAGTTATTGTTTTTAAAATCATATTTGTTGCAGTGTATCCTGGAATTTTATTAATGATTTGTTGTTTGTTTGAGACCATCAACTGTTCGGATAAGTCGTCGGCTGTTACCGTTTGGCTCGTGATGATGGCTTGTGGTTGCCAAGTGTAGTGTGGATTTTTCTTTTGACGCATTTCTTCAAGTGTTTTCGAACTGATGAAAGCCACTGAGCTATGTCCGTATTTTGCGTCTTTGGCAAAGGCCACTACTTTAAGCATTACTTCAGAAGACTTGTCTTTAATCGTGTCGCCAACATGAATGCCTTTTGTTTTATACGATTCATCTAAAATTACTTCGTTTTCGGCTAAGTCCGCAGCCGCATACCCATCTTCTGTTTTAATCGTTAAGTTCTTATACGTATCCATCGCAAAGAATGTCACGTCTTGAGAACCTTCCTCGTCCTCTTTCATAAACGTCGAACGATGAATCACAAGTCCCGTTTCGTTTTCTAAATGAAGGTCTTCAATCTCCGTTAATTCTTCGCTTGTTAGCGTTGAGTAAGGAATCACTCCTTCTGAATCCTTAGAAAGAATATAATGAACGTCCCCAAACGTATCAATTTGCGCCATAATAATGCGCCCTAATCCGTTTGTTAGCCCTGATAGGAAAATGACCATGAACATCATAATCACGATCAGGACCTCAATTAATATAAATTTTTTAGGTTGGTATTTAATTTCATTCCATGCAATTTTCATCTTTTTGCTCCTTTTTCAAATGGTAGTTTTCAGTATACGCTCGTTTTATGACCTGAATATGACATTATTTATATAAGGAGTGCTCGTTGGATACTGCATCACTAGGTTTATGGTATAGTAGAAATACATTTATCCAAGTTTTTGAAAGGAAAAAGAATGCTGAAGTTTTTATTGAAAAAGAAAGAATCTCCAGAGCCAGCTACTGGTTCTGGCAAACTAAAGAAAACAAAAAAACAAAGAAGCAATCAAATGGTCGACCGGTACCATGGTCCTTTAATCACGAATGAAGTAAGTCTAGGGTACATTAAATTCTTCCCTTGGCTTATGCTTCCATTTACTGCGTTTTTATATTTTGTTGCAGGGCACGATGATCCTATAGGGATTATTAAGGTCCTATTCTTGAGTGCGACGGTCATTAATATCGTTAGCCTTCTCTTTGGACTTTTTACGCCGTTAATCAATCGCTTTAAGTCTCTAACTTATATTCTAGTAGCCTTAGTCGTTTGGACCGTCATACTCACCTTTACCTTTATCTTCTTACTGATGGTTACCGATGATAAAACACCCTTCAGCGCGTTAAAGCTCTACGAGTCCCCGTTGACGTTATTATATGTCATTCCAATAGTGATTTTATTTGTGGTGATGACCGTCATTTACGCATGGTATTACCTTCCTCAAAATCAAGGAAAAATTTGGAAGATTAATCAATGGAAAACGTATGAGGTGAATAGTAAGAAGAAAGAACTTCTTTTCAATATTGCTAAAGTCTTGGGCTTTATTCTATTGGTCATTGCCGTGATTACAGACTATATCCAAATGATTTTCGGCTTTTTCTTTGGCGCATTAATGGCCTTCGCTTTCCCAGCCGTATTGGTAGATGCCATTTACGCAGCAATCTATATCAAAGACCATCCTGATTACGAAGAGTTGTGATTACATCAATGCACAAAAAACAGAGCCAGTAGCTATTTCTAGTTACTGGCTCTTTCATTTTATTTTACAGTTGCGAACTTCACTTTAGGGACAAGGAAGTAAAGTGGAATGACATTCAAAATAAATACTCCAATGAAGAGTGCCACATCTTTGACATCAATACTCGTTGAAGAACTTAGAGCATTCACGATATTGGTGTAATAGTATCCTGGGAAAATCATTTGAGCTTTCCCAATAAATTCCATGAATCCTCCTTCGGCACCAAGAGATGCAAATGGAATAATCGTCATAGAAGCTAAAATAATTACTGGAAAGCTGACCGTATCAATAATTTTCTCAT
>CALCML010000054.1 GCA_937967765.1 uncultured Carnobacterium sp. | reverse complement strand
TCGGACGTCTTTGCCCACAAATCGTGTACTACGTATTCGCGTATGCACAATTAGTGAAAGACGGCACTCTTGCCATTGGTGAGCCAATGAATGTTGTCGTTCCAACTGGTAACTTTGGTAACATTCTAGCAGCCTACTACGCAAAAGGTATCGGTGTTCCAATCAACAAACTCATCTGTGCTTCAAACGAAAATGATGTGCTTGTTGATTTCTTCCAAACAGGAACATACAACCGTCTACGTGAATTTAAACTAACAAGTTCTCCAAGTATGGATATTCTTGTTTCAAGTAATCTTGAGCGTTTCGTCTTCGAATTAACAGGACGCAGCTCACAGGAAACAAATTCACTCATGACTTCTCTAAAAGAAAACGGAAGCTACTCTGTTCCAAATACAGATACAGCTCTATTCCAACAATTTTACGGAAACCGTGCCAGCCAAGAAGAAACGGCTCAAACGATTCATGATGTATTCAAGAGCGAGCACTACTTATTAGATCCACACACCGCGGTCGCAGATGCTGTGTATACGAAATATAAGAAAGAAACTGGAGACGAAACTCCAACTGTGGTCGTATCGACTGCTAGTCCATACAAATTCCCACAAAGCGTTCTTTCAGCTCTAGACGTGAATACGAATCAATCTGACGCAGAACTCATGGATGCAATTCAACAAGAAAGCGGCATTGCCATTCCAACAGCTGTTACAAGCGTATTGGATGCGCCAATCCGTCATACAAAAGTTCTTTCAATCGAAGGCATGAAACAATCAGTCCTTGATTCATTAAACATTCAATAAAACAAAAAAGACAAGAAACCGTTGAAACGACGATTTCTTGTCTTCTTTTTTATTCTTCTGTTAGGAACCCTTGTGCTTTTACTACATCGAACATGTCCGCACGTTTTGCACCAAGCGTGTGGTATTTCGTAGAAACTTGTTTTGTAAAAGCATCTACACGTCGGTTAGCATCGCGAAGGTCGTAATATTCTGTCACTGTCGTATCATACTCTTTCAATTCTTCTAATGGATTCTCCAGCTCACGGTATGCATTTTCCATATGAATCACTTCTTTTGGAAGACGTGGTTTTAATTGTGGCTCTTGGGAGGGCCAACCTACCGCTACTCCGATTGCTGGGTAAGTGTATTTTGGTAAATTTAGTAACTCGACGATTTTTGCTGTGTCGTTAAAGAAACTTCCTAGATACACAGTCCCCATCCCTAAAGATTCTGCTGCTACAACCACATTTTGCGCTGCAATCACTGCATCTGTTAGTCCTGATACGAAACGGTCTGCGCTCCCTTGAACGCCTACTTCTTGTCCTAAGGCTTTTGCAATTTCAGTGTTACGACGTTGGTCCACCACGAATACAAATAGATGTCCGTTGTTAGCCACATAAGGTTGCCCACTCACAGCAGCCAACTCTTTCTTTAATGCTGGATCCGTCACACTAATAATCGAATAGGCTTGTAAGTACATACTTGAAGCTGTTCTTTGCGCCACTTCTACAAGTAAATCCACTTCCTCTTTTGTTAAAGGTTTGTCTTCAAACGCACGAATTGTACGGTGATTGAGTTGTGTTTTGATGGTTTCATTCATCTTGATTACTCCTTTGTATCAAAAAAAGAGTCGACTGCTCAACTCTTTTTGTTTTTTAGAAATATTGTTTACCTGTTTCCAAGGCTACTTCCGGCATAATGACTTCACCGTATTCACGCAAGACTTCCCATGAAATTCTTGAGAACTCTGCATACTCGCGAACAAGCGCCATTTTTGCAGCGACTTCTTCTGGTTTTTCCACTTGATGGAAAACATGTAAGAAGTAATGTCCGCTATAACGGTAAAGAACAGATTGGTCGAACTCCCCTGCTGTTTCTTTGGCCATTGAGACGAAATCCTCGAAATCTTCAAAGACGACTGTCACATCTATTGGTTTCAATGTTGAAGATTTATCTTCCGTATTAATGACTGGTTTTGGAGAAATTTTTCCTTCTTCTTTATCCTCTTTACGCTTCTTCCCAATACGGTCTGTTAGAGAATGTTGAATCGTATCCACGATATTGCGCACCATACGCTCATCTGTCGATTCATCTCCCATGTCCACGATACGTGTGACATAGAGTTCTAAGCCGTCTGGATTTGGCATGATTTGGAAACTCAATCCGTCTGAATCTTCGAATTGATTCAAGACGCCCATCTCCTCTAAAATACTATGGAAAAAGCCTTCGATTTCGCCTGGATTTCCAAGTAATTCAGGTATTGATGTACCACGGTCGATTAGATCTTGGTTCTCGATACGCAACAAGAATGTATCGTCGTTAATGCGTTCCATTTCCATAATATTCACCCCTTTTTACCTTATCCATCTATTCTAGACCAAACCTGACAAAAATAAAAGAAATACGATTGGAACACGAAACCGAATTGTTTTGCGCTTTGGATGGATGTGCAGAAACATTATTAAGTAAAGGAATATCTTTTTTGTAAAGAAAGAAGATTCCCTGAATCCTTGCGGATTTGGTTTATAATCGCTGTTACGGGGCACCGGTGTAAGCCTTGGTCTTACACCTTCGAAGCTTCAAACGCGGAGTACGGGATAAGTCCTGTACTCCGCGTAATTCACATTCGATGCGATTCCCCGTTACTGCGATTATAAAATCCGCAAGATTCTTCGTAATCTTTTTTTAGTTTCGTTCAATTTACCCCTCCAAGCTGCTTCAAAAGGTGCTAAAACCTTTGTATTTCCCTCTTATTTTTGGAAGGTGAATATAATGGAAGTGGCCGCGAAACGACGAGGCTTCTTCTCTTTTTATAAATAGGGCTTAGGCTTTGCGTAGGGTGAGGCCGAATTGTCTTGTTCGGATATGTTGGATGCTAAAGGCTAGTGCTGCATACAAGATTCCGAATAAGAGAACCATACCTAGATTCATAGCATAGCTTGAGAATTCTAGCGATGGGTTTTCGGTTGCAGTGATGACATAATACACTGGGAAAAATTTCGCGATGCTAATGGCTACTGGATTCAGTAATTCGAGTGGCACGAAAATTCCTGAAATAAAGGATACTCCCATCCCCACTACCGTACTTGCTGCAGAATACCCATACGTGTTATCTCCGACAATCACCGAGCATAGGAATGCCAATGCATAGGCGGTCAGTGCCGATGCAAAAGTGAGCATTAATGCCTTTGGAGCTCCCGCACTCACATAGAAGC